>BAXG01000002.1 GCA_001310455.1 Photobacterium sp. JCM 19050 | reverse complement strand
AAGCTGCTGGTTAAGACAAAAGGTTTTTCGTTATCCTTTAAAACGACGCTGTTCTCAGTATTGCGGCGGTGGCGGAATTGGTAGACGCGCTAGCTTCAGGTGTTAGTGTCCTAACGGACGTGAGGGTTCAAGTCCCTCCCCCCGCACCAAACTACTGGGGTATCGCCAAGCGGTAAGGCAGCGGGTTTTGATCCCGCCATTCCCAGGTTCGAATCCTGGTACCCCAGCCAATTTCTTCTGATATGCTGATTCATTGGCATGACAGAAACACGATGGCTACGTAGCTCAGCTGGTTAGAGCACATCACTCATAATGATGGGGTCCCCTGTTCAAATCAGGCGTAGCCACCATATCAAAGACTTGATTTGGTGCTTTGATAGGTTACACGGTAACCACACAATTTGACGATGCGGCGGTGGCGGAATTGGTAGACGCGCTAGCTTCAGGTGTTAGTGTCCTAACGGACGTGAGGGTTCAAGTCCCTCCCCCCGCACCACCTCTTTCGAGGTAAACGACAAAGCTCACTTTTCAGTGGGCTTTTTGCGTTTCTGGGGAATAGCCATGATCACCTTTTGTTCCCCTATCAAAAAAAGAGTCCCTCCCTATCAAAACAAGACATGCTTCCAATTAGCCTCCCTGAACGCCGGTTGCTATAGTCGCTTAAGGATTTGCCTCAGCGAAAGGAAGATACATTGTCAGCCAATCTCTCCAACCCCGTCACACTCCAGCGCTATAAAACGCTGCAGGAAGGCTTTTACATTGATATGCCTCCTGCTCAACCACCCTCTCCTGCACTTGTCGAACTGAACACATCGCTTCTGGAAAGCTATGGCGTGAACAAAGCGTGGTTTCACTCAGAAGACGGCATCGGTTTTCTTTCCGGGAATCACGATTACGAAGGTTCATCTCCTCTGGCGATGGCATATTCCGGGCACCAGTTTGGCCATTGGGCTCCCGTGCTGGGTGATGGCCGGGCACATATGCTTGGGCAAATTGAAACAGACGACGGTAGCTTGATAGATATTCAGCTCAAAGGTTCCGGCCGCACGCCGTTTTCACGCGGGGGTGACGGCAAAGCTACTTTGGGCGCGGTGATCCGGGAGTATCTTATCAGTGAAGCCATGGCAGGCCTGGGTATCCCGACAACCCGTACATTGGCAGTGCTGACTACGGGTGAACAGATAATCCGCGATTTCCGCCATGTGCCCGGTGCTATCCAGGTGCGAACCGCCACCAGCCATCTGCGAGTCGGCTCTTTTCAATACGCGCATTCCCGGCTCGGGAAAGACGGTGTTCAGGCGCTGGCTGATTTTGCTATTGAGCACCATTTCCCGGCACTGAAAGGACGAGAAGATCGCTATGCCGCATTTTTGTATGAAGTCGGCCAGCGTCAGGCGTCGCTCATTGTAAAGTGGATGCTCAGCGGGTTTATTCATGGCGTGATGAATACGGACAACATGTCCATCGTCGGAGAGAGTATTGATTTTGGCCCCTGCGCTTTTATGGATGAGTTCAAATCCGGCAAGGTGTTCAGTTCCATCGATACAGCCGGGCGTTACGCATGGAACCAACAAGCAGCCGTTGGATATTGGAACTTGCAACGTCTGGCTGAAACCTTGTTGGATCTGATTGATGAAGACAGCCAGAAGCTGTCGCCATAGCGCAAGAACAGGTCGATGCCTATATTCCCCGATTCCAGGGTGCGTTCCGGACCGGCCTGAAAACAAAACTCGGTATTGTGGATGAAACACCGGAAACAGATGATTTCCTTGATTCGGTGCTGCCAATGCTGGAAGCGGAAGAAACCGACTTCACCCTGTTTTTTGACCTGTTGACGGAAGTGGCATCAGGTCAAAACGGGAACAAGTCAGAAGAAAAATGGCTTTCACTGTTTACCCAAACCGGGGCTGGCCCCAACTGGCTGGCAAAATGGCAATCCCTTCGCAGCAAAAGTTCATCCGCTATTGCGGCAATGCGCAAAGCGAACCCCAAGCTCATCGCCCGCAACCACCAGGTGGAACAGGCAATCAGTAATGCTATGGAGAAAAACGACCTGACACTTTTCCGAAGGCTTGCCGAAGCCCTTCGCAACCCTTGTGCGGTGAGTGAGGGGAACCGGGATCTATTGATACCCCCACTGCCGGAACAGCGGGTATTGAGGACATTTTGCGGAACCTGACAGGGATGGGGCTTACAGCCCCATCGCGTATTTAAGTACCTGCTTTTTCAGAATGCCACTGTTCTCAGCCACCTTGAGGCCAACATTGCGTAACACATTCAAAGGTGTCAGAGAGTTGCTGAAGGTTTTGTAGAACACATCCATGCCGCTTTGCATCAAGAGGTTGTCGGGACGGCGGCGCAGTTCATACCGTTTGGCGGCACCTTCAATGTCCTGTATCCCGTCGCCGGCTAGCACATCAAGCAGCACATCGACATCCTTAAAACCGAGGTTCACGCCTTGCCCGGCAAGCGGGTTGATGGTGTGAGCTGCATCGCCAACAATAATAATACCGTCATTGCTGTAGCGCTGGGCATGGCGACGTACCAGCGGGAAACTGCCTTTCCCCGTCACCCTGAATGGTCCCATCTCATGAGGGAAATGGGCGTCAATTTCGGCTTCCAGTTGAGTATTGGACATCGATGAGAGCTGACGGATACGTGCAGGGCTGTCATACCACACCAGTGAGCCGTGATGCCCATGCAGTGGCAGGAAAGAGCGAGGGCCGTCGGGGGTAAACCATTGCCAGGTAATGTCCTGCTGCGGATATTCGGTATCAATGTTGATGAGCATACAGTGCTGGCGGTAATCCCAGGCCGTCAGACCGATACCCGCATAGTCACGCACTCGGGAGTTGGCACCGTCAGCGCCGATCAGTAACCGTGATGCCAATACCCGCCCGTCCGAAAGGTAAACACACTGGGTGCCATCTTCTTTTCCAAACCGCTCAATCACAGCAGGGGCGAACACCTTCAGCGTGGCCTGGCTTTCAAACTGCTGCCAGACGCCAAGTTGGATCAGGCGGTTTTCAATGATGTAACCAAGTTCATCCTTACCCAGCTCATCGCTGGAGAAACGCAGGCGGCAATCCGGGTTGTCCCAGGTTTCAAGGCGGCGGTAAGGGCAAACCCGGGTTTCCCGGACAGCTTCCCAGGCCCCCAAGGTCTCCAGAAGGTTAATGGATGCCGGGGATATCGCAGACACACGAAGATCCATTGGATCTTCAGCGTCATAAGCCTTGGGTATATCGCGCTCTACCAGCGCAACTTCCCGTCCCTGACGGGCAAGGCCAAGTGCCACTGCTGCACCCACCATGCCTCCACCAACCACAACTGCATCAAACTGTTCCATCATCATATCTCTCTGAAGTACAGGCCCATTCTACCGCCCGGAATAGAGAAATCGACCGGGTTTTTCTGCATATTCCAGCCTAAGATACAAAAACCCTACCCCGAGCACGGCTGTAATTCACTGGCGTGGACAAATCGAAAGCAGTAAAATACGCGGCTTGCTGATCAGTGAGGCCTTATAATCCGCATTTACATGCAAATATTCATACGCCAACTGATTATTGCTAAAGCATTGTCGTACCAAAAATCACATATGGGCACCAAGTTACATGGCTAAGAAACTGCTTATCAAAACCTGGGGCTGCCAGATGAACGAATACGATTCATCCAAGATGGCAGACCTGCTCAACGCCAATGGTGGTTATGAGCTCACCGAAGAACCGGAAGAAGCGGATGTCCTTCTGCTGAACACCTGTTCCATCCGTGAAAAAGCACAGGAAAAAGTGTTTCACCAGCTTGGTCGCTGGAAGACGCTGAAAGACAAGAAGCCGGACCTGGTTATCGGTGTTGGCGGCTGCGTAGCCTCTCAGGAAGGCGACCACATTCGTGAACGTGCGCCATATGTGGACGTGATCTTTGGTCCGCAAACCCTGCATCGCCTGCCGGAAATGATCGCCAAGTCACGCGATGACGAAATGCCGGTAATGGACATCTCTTTCCCTGAGATTGAGAAATTTGACCGTTTGCCAGAGCCTCGCGCAGAAGGCCCAACTGCCTACGTATCCATTATGGAAGGCTGCTCAAAGTACTGCACTTACTGCGTGGTGCCATACACCCGTGGTGAAGAAGTCAGCCGCCCGCTGGATGATGTGCTGTTTGAAATTGCACAGCTGGCTGACCAGGGCGTGCGTGAAGTTAACCTGCTGGGCCAGAACGTGAACGCTTATCGTGGCGAAACTCACGACGGTGAAATCTGCTCTTTCGCAGAACTGCTGCGATACGTAGCAGCTATCGACGGCATCGACCGTATCCGCTACACCACCAGCCACCCAATCGAATTTACAGACGACATCATTGAAGTCTACAAGGACACTCCTGAGCTGGTGAGCTTCCTGCACCTGCCGGTGCAGAGCGGTTCAGACCGCGTTCTGACCATGATGAAGCGCCCGCATACCGCGATCGAATATAAATCCAAGATCCGCAAATTGCGCGCTGCCCGTCCGGATATTCATATCAGCTCCGACTTCATCGTAGGTTTCCCAGGTGAAACCGAGGAAGACTTCGAAGCGACCATGAAACTGATCCGCGATATCGACTTCGATATGAGCTTCAGCTTTATCTTCTCTCCACGTCCGGGCACACCTGCTGCAGACATGCCGGATGACACCCCGGAAGAAGAGAAGAAAGAACGCCTGTACAAGCTTCAGCAACAGATCAATACTCAGGCTCAGCGCTACTCTCGCCAGATGCATGGCACCATCCAGCGCGTACTGGTTGAAGGCCCGTCCAAGAAGAACCTGATGGAGCTTCGTGGCCGCACTGAGAACAACCGTGTTGTGAACTTTGAAGGTTCACCTGAGCTGATTGGTCAGTTTGTTGACGTAGAAATTGTCGAAGCATTGCCAAACTCTCTGCGTGGCGTCATCGTACGTACAGAGAGTGAAATGGAACTGCGCATTGCCGTGTCTCCTACAGAGCTGATGGCCAAAACTCGCAAAGAAGATGAACTCGGCGTTAGCGTATATACTCCGTAAGAGACGTAACTCAAAGTTGCTTAGCGGTGCCCATTGTGGGCACCGTGAGTAAGTGAGGATTGAATTGAACAAAATCACCACGCTTGAACTGGATCTCGAACCCGCAGATAACTTCCGCCTGTCCAACCTATGTGGCCCATTTGATGACAACATCAAACAACTTGAACGCCGCCTGGGTGTAGAAATTAACTACCGTGGCAACCACTTTACCGTAGTGGGACAGCCACATACGGCAGAAGCTGCCCTTTCTATTCTGACCAATCTTTATGTTGAAACCGCCCCGGTGCGCGGCAAGATGCAAGACATCGAGCCGGAAATGATCCACCTGGCGATCAAAGAATCCGGCGTACTGGAGCAGACCACTGAATCGTCTATCCCGTATGGCAAGGAAATCAACATCAAGACCAAGAAAGGGGTGATCAAACCGCGTACACCCAACCAGGCACAGTACATCGCCAACATGGTGACACATGACATCACCTTTGGTGTTGGCCCGGCAGGTACAGGTAAAACCTACCTGGCCGTTGCTGCCGCCGTCGATGCACTGGAGCGACAGGAAATCCGTCGTATACTGCTGACCCGCCCTGCGGTAGAAGCCGGTGAAAAGCTGGGTTTCCTGCCGGGAGACCTGTCTCAGAAAGTGGATCCGTACCTGCGCCCACTGTACGACGCCCTGTTTGAGATGCTCGGTTTTGAGCGTGTTGAAAAGCTGATTGAGCGCAACGTGATTGAAGTCGCACCGCTCGCATACATGCGTGGCCGTACACTTAACGATGCCTTTATCATCCTTGACGAAAGCCAGAACACCACAGTGGAACAGATGAAAATGTTCCTGACCCGTATCGGCTTTAATTCCCGCGCTGTGATTACCGGTGACGTGACCCAGATAGACCTGCCACGTAACACCAAATCCGGCCTTCGCCATGCCATTGAAGTGCTGGCAGATGTTGAGGAAATCAGTTTTAACTTCTTCCAGGCTAATGACGTTGTACGCCACCCTGTGGTTGCGCGTATTATCCAGGCCTATGAAGTGTGGGAAACCGAGGATGCCCGCGCCCGCCGTGAAGCGCAGCAGCGCCGCCAGCAGGAACAACTGGCAGCCAGGGCGGCACTCTCTGACCCACAAGAACAGGAATCCTGATGGAATACATCATCGATCTGCAGCTGGCCTGTGAAAACGAGGCCGGCCTGCCGGATGCAGACCAACTGCAAAACTGGTTCGAATCCGCAGTCAAGCCATACCGCGACAGTGCGGAAGTGACAATCCGCATTGTTGATGAAGAAGAGAGCCAGTCTCTTAACCGCGACTACCGTGGAAAAGACAAACCAACTAACGTTTTATCATTCCCGTTCGAAGCGCCTCCGGGTGTCGAGCTTGACTTGCTTGGCGACCTTGTTATCTGCCGCCAGGTGGTTGAACGGGAAGCAGAAGAGCAGAAAAAACCTGTTTTTGCCCACTGGGCTCACATGGTGGTACACGGCAGCTTGCATTTGCTGGGTTACGACCATATTGAAGACGATGAAGCAGAAGAGATGGAAGCCCTTGAGGTAGAAATCATGGAAGGTATGGGTTTTGAGAACCCCTACGCTGCTGACTTCGCCTAATTAAAACCCAATCAATTAATGCATTGATCATGATTGACTGGTACAAGATTTATCCCTAACTACGTTGAGTAAAAAACACTGATGAGTGACGACAATTCGCAAAGTACTGAAGGTCCGAGTCGGAAGGGCTTTTTCGGCCGAATCGGACAGCTGTTCCAGGGCGAGCCAAAGGATCGCCAGGCACTGGTAGACGTTTTCCAGAGCTCTGAAGAAAACGAATTGATTGACCATGAAACACGCGACATGCTCGAAGGCGTGATTCAGATTGCAGAGATGCGGGTACGTGACATCATGATCCCTCGCTCCCAAATGGTCACCATCGAGCGCTGCCAGCCACTGGAAGAGATTGTTGACATCCTGGTCGATGCCCAACACTCCCGCTACCCTGTCATCAGTGATGACAAGGACCACGTTGAAGGTATTTTGTTGGCTAAGGACCTGCTTCGCTACCTGCGTTCAGACTCCGAGCCATTCAGCTTTGAAAAAGTCATTCGCCCTGCTGTGGTGGTGCCTGAAAGCAAACGGGTTGACCGCTTGCTTAAAGAATTCCAGGAAGAGCGTTATCATATGGCCATTGTTGTCGACGAGTTCGGCGGTGTTTCCGGCCTGGTAACCATTGAAGATATCCTGGAAGAAATCGTTGGCGAAATCGAAGACGAATACGATGAAGACAACGAGCAGGACTTCCGCCAGCTCAGCAAACACACCTATTCGGTGAAAGCGCTGACCACCGTCGAAGATTTCAACGAAAAATTCGGCACCCGCTTCAGCGATGAAGAGGTGGATACCATTGGCGGTATAGTGATGACCGGTTTCGGCCATCTGCCAGCCCGCGGTGAGGAAGTAGACATTGAAGATGTCCACTTCAAGGTGACCGCTGCAGACAGCCGCCGGGTAATCCAACTACAGGTCACTGTTCCGGATAAAACGATACAGGAAACGGCGTAATACCCTGATGCCAAAAGCAGTATTCGATACCTTAAAGCGGCCCTTAGTGGCCGCTTTTGTTGGCGCGCTATCCACCTTTGGATTCGCCCCTTACAAATTGTGGCCGGCCACACTGGTTTCAGTGTTTGTCCTTTTTATGCTGCTTTACCGGCAAAGCTGGAAAAGAGCAGCCTGGATTGGTTTGGCCTGGGGACTGGGGCAGTTTGGCTCCGGGATTTGGTGGGTACACGTCAGTATCGACAACTTCGGTGGGCTGCCTAAACCGGCAAGTGTCGGTTTAATGTGCCTGTTAGTGGGTTACCTGGCACTGTTTCCGGCTCTGTTCAGCGGATTGCTTAATCTGCCGTCCCGTCTGGCACCTGCTTCGTTACCTGCTTTTGGCTCCTGCCTCTGGCTGGCTGTCGATTGGTGCGTGGTTGGCTGTTTACCGGCTTCCCGTGGCTCTGGATTGGCTACAGCCAGACAGAAGGCCCGCTGGCCCCTCTTGCACCTCTCCTCGGCGTAGAGGGCATTACGCTGGCGCTCGCACTGGGTGCCGGTGCCTTTACTCTGCTTTTGTTGCGCCGCCAGTGGTGGGCGATGGCTGTGCCGCTTGTTATTGCCGGGGCTACCTACTGGGCCGGGCTACAAACCTGGGTGACACCGCAAAATGACATGCGAACCAGTGTGGCGCTGATCCAGGGCAATATCCCACAGGCAGTGAAATGGCTTCCAAGCCAGCGCTGGCCAACCCTGATGAAGTATTTTGACCTCACCCGCCAAAACTGGGATGCAGATATCATCGTCTGGCCCGAAGCTGCTGTACCGGCGCTGGAGCGTGAAATTCCGACCTTCCTGTCAAACCTGGACAACGCTGCCCGCCGCAACAACACAGCACTGATTACCGGCATCCTTGACCAAAATGACAAAGGGCAGTTTTTTAATAACGTGATGGTACTTGGTGACAATGGTGCCAAGGATTACGCCTACCCGGGCGCCGTGGTGTACAGCAAGCACCATTTGCTGCCGTTTGGTGAGTTTGTTCCATTTGAAGATCTGCTGCGCCCGTTGGCACCCATCTTCAACCTGCCGATGTCGTCGTTTTCGCGTGGAGATTTCCAACAACCCAACCTAGATGCCAAAGGCCACAAGCTCAGCACGGCGCTTTGCTACGAAATAGCCTTCAGTGACCAGGTCCGCAAGAATACTCACAAGGACACGGACTTTATCCTGACACTTTCCAATGACTCCTGGTTCGGCCGTTCAATTGGTCCTATCCAACACCTGGAAATCGCCCAGATGCGTGCGCTGGAGCTTGGCAAGCCGGTTATTCGGGCGACCAACAACGGTGTTACCGCCGTTATCGGCAGCAATGGTCGGATTCAGGCATCGGTCCCCCAGTTTGAAACCGCAGTATTGAAAACAGATGTGTCCCTACCCGTGGTCTGACGCCCTATGCCCGCATGGGCAGCCTGCCCCTTTATCTCTTTACCGGGATTGCGTTGGCACTTTGCCTGATTGCCGGACGCTTCCGTGGGCAGCCGCAGGGCAACCCAACAACAGAAACGCATTAAACCAAAAACGGCACCTGCGGGTGCCGTTACACTATCTGTCTATAGAATCAAAGCATTCATCAAGGATCCAGAGGTTTCCTGCTGAATTGGGTGCCGCCGCATTTCACACAGGCTCAATGATACCGACATGGTTGTGCTCAATCCGGTTTCCGCATTGCTCACAGATCAGTATACCCAGCCCGACAACCTCTCCGGCCTGGTATACGCCGTGGTGGTGGATATCTTCCAGAACTTCGCGCCACTCTAACTGGGTACGGTCAGTAATTTCCGCCAGTTGCTGCCACAAACTGTCAGCAATCAGATCTTTAAACGCCCCGGAAACCACTTCGTCCCCATCCTTCGCTGTTTGGTATCCTTCACCAAACGTCTGAACATCCCTTTTAAAATAGGCTTCGATTAAAGCCAATTCGTCCTTGGTCATGTCACTCGCGGCATTCAGGTATTTTTCAGAAAGCTCTACCCAACGCTGAAGTTCTTCAGGGCTGTTTTTAAGCGCTTCTGAAATCCTGTCGACAATGACCTGATACTCGCGTTTTTGACCAGACATACACCACCTCTGCTTTCAGCTATTGTTGACGGTTGTCCCTTTAGTTATTCTATGCCGATTATCACAAAACAATTTCCATCTATCTCACAATTTCCCGGATGTCATCAATGCAAGAACAATACCGCCCACAGGACATTGAACAGAAAGTTCAGAAGCACTGGCGAGACCAGGGCACCTTTAACGTAAGTGAAGACGATAACAAGGAAAAGTTCTACTGCCTGTCAATGTTCCCTTACCCAAGTGGCCGTCTGCACATGGGCCACGTGCGCAACTACACCATCGGCGACGTGATCAGCCGATTCCAGCGCCTGCAAGGTAAAAACGTTCTGCAGCCTATCGGCTGGGATGCATTCGGCCTGCCTGCTGAAGGTGCTGCAATCAAGAATAAGACAGCGCCAGCCAAGTGGACTTACGAAAACATCGAATACATGAAAGGCCAGTTGCAGATGCTGGGCCTGGGCTACGACTGGGATCGTGAAATCGCCACTTGCACCCCAGAATACTATCGCTGGGAGCAGGAGTTCTTCACCAAGCTGTACAACAAAGGCTTGGTATACAAGAAGACATCATCCGTAAACTGGTGCCCGAACGACCAGACCGTACTGGCTAACGAGCAGGTTCACGAAGGTTGCTGCTGGCGCTGTGACACCCCGGTTGAACAAAAAGAGATTCCACAGTGGTTCATCAAGATCACTGAATACGCCGATGAGCTGCTGAGTGACATCGACAATCTGGAAGGCTGGCCTGAAATGGTTAAGACCATGCAGCGCAACTGGATTGGCCGCTCAGAAGGTGTCGAGCTGTCTTTCGACGTAGAAAACGGCGAGAAGCTGACTGTTTACACCACCCGCCCAGACACCCTGATGGGTGTGACCTACGTGGGCATTGCCGCCGGTCACCCTCTGGCGACCCAGGCAGCAGAAAACAACCCTGAACTGGCTGAGTTTATCCAGGAATGCCGTAACACCAAGGTTGCCGAAGCAGAACTGGCGACCATGGAAAAGAAAGGCATGGCAACCGGCCTGTACGTTATCCACCCGCTGAACGGCCGCAAAGTACCAGTCTGGGTCGCTAACTTCGTCCTGATGGATTACGGTACAGGCGCCGTTATGGCTGTGCCTGCGCACGACCAGCGCGACTACGAGTTTGCGACCAAGTACGGCCTGGACATCGTACCGGTTATCAAGCCTGCTGACGGCAGTGAGCTGGATATTTCGGAAGTGGCATACACCGAGAAAGGTGTGCTGTTCGATTCCGGTGAATTCGACGGTCTGGCATTCCAGGACGCATTCAATGCTATCGCAGCCAAGCTGGAAGAAGAAGGCAAAGGCCACAAGACAGTTAACTTCCGTCTGCGCGACTGGGGCGTATCACGTCAGCGTTACTGGGGCGCACCAATCCCAATGCTGACCACTGAAGACGGCGAAGTAGTCCCTGTTCCTGCCGATCAACTGCCGGTTATCCTGCCGGAAGATGTCGTAATGGATGGCGTACAGAGCCCAATCAAGAGCGACAAGAGCTGGGCTGAAACCGAATTCAACGGCCGCCCTGCGCTGCGTGAAACCGACACCTTTGATACCTTTATGGAATCAAGCTGGTACTACGCACGTTACTGCTCACCAAAAGCCAACGAAATGCTGGACAGCGATGCTGCAAACTACTGGCTGCCGGTAGACCAGTACATCGGCGGTATCGAACACGCTTGTATGCACCTGCTGTACTCACGCTTCTTCCACAAACTGCTGCGTGACGAAGGTATGGTTCAGAGCGACGAACCGTTTAAGCGCCTGCTGTGCCAGGGCATGGTTCTGGCTGATGCGTTCTACTACCTGGACGAAAGTAACGTACGCCAGTGGGTGTCTCCAACTGACGTAACTGTTGAGCGTGACGACAAAGGCCGTATCACCAAGGCTGTCGATAACGAAGGTCACGAAGTGGTTCACGCCGGTATGACCAAGATGTCGAAGTCCAAGAACAACGGTATCGACCCTCAGTTGATGGTTGAGAAATACGGCGCTGATACCGTACGTCTGTTCATGATGTTCGCCTCACCTGCGGACATGACACTGGAATGGCAAGAATCAGGCGTGGAAGGGGCTAACCGCTTCCTGAAGCGTGTATGGCGCATGGTATTCGAGCACGTGGCAAAAGGCGCGACAGAAGCTCTGGATGCTGCGGCACTGAACGCAGACCAGAAAGCACTGCGTCGCGAAGTCCACAAGACTATCGCCAAGGTGACTGACGATATCGGTCGCCGCCAGACCTTCAACACCGCGATCGCTGCGATCATGGAGCTGATGAACCGTCTGCAGAAAGCCTCTCAGGAAACCGCCCAGGATCGCGCAATCATGGACGAAGCCCTGAAAGCGGTTGTTCGCATGCTGGCCCCTATTACTCCACACGTCAGTTTTGAAATGTGGGAAGCACTGGGCGAAAGCGACATTGACAGCGCTGTATGGCCTGTCGCCGACAACGCAGCAATGGTGGAAGACGAAAAGCTCATCGTGGTGCAGGTAAACGGTAAGCTGCGTGCCAAGCTGACTGTGGCGGCGGATGCAACCCAGGAACAGGTTGAAGCCGTTGCAATGCAGGACGAAAACATTGCTAAAAATATCGATGGTAAGACAGTGCGCAAGGTGATCTACGTACCGGGCAAACTGCTTAACATCGTTGCCAACTAATCATCAGGAGCAGTGGTGAAAGCAATCAAACTGATGCTGAGATCCCTGCTGGTTGCGGTGGCCGTTCTGGCCACCGCCTCTTGCGGTTTCCAGTTGCGTGGCAGCTACAACCTGCCGGATGAAATCCAAAACCTCTCTCTCACCAGTTTCGACCAATACAGCCAGCTCACCCGAAAAATGTACGAAGTCCTGCGCCTGCATGACATTAAAATCGTACCGCCGGGCTCTGCGGTGGCAAACCTTAACCTGCTTGGTGAAAGCTGGGGTGAGCGTACGCTTTCGCTTTACCAGAACAGCCGTGTGGCAGAACAGGAATTCAACTACGTTGCCAGATACCGGGTCACTATCCCGGAAAAAGGCAGCTATACCTTCAGTGCGACCGTAAGCCGTAACTTCCTCGACAACCCGCTGACAGCACTGGCTAAGTCTGTAGAGCAAGAAATGTTGGTAGAAGAAATGCGTAACGAGGCCGCCCAGCAGATCATGCGCCAGATGGCCCGCCTCAATGCCAACATTGAAGACTTTGAAGCCAACAAAGCGGCAGAAGAAGCGCTGAAAGAGCAGCCGGTAACTGACGGTTCGCCTAAAATTGAAGTAAAAACCCGTACCCCGGATGCCAAAAAGGCAACGGATGCCCAGGGCGATGATAAAGAGACGCCATGAGAATCTATCCGGAACAGCTTTCCCAGAGCCTCGAAAAGGGGCTGCTGGGTTGCTACCTGCTTTTTGGCAGTGAGCCCCTCCTCAAACAAGAAAGCAAAGAGCAAAATCCGCCATGCCGCCAAGGCACAGGGATTTGACGAAATCCACCGCTTCAACATTGATGCCCTGCTGGATTGGGACCGAGTGTACGACTGCTGTCAGGCACTGAGCCTGTTTTCCAGCCGCCAGGTTATCGAATTGACTGTCGGTGAAAATGGCCTTAATGCTAACCAGGCCAACGCGCTGAAAGCCCTGGCTCCCCAGTTGAACCCGGATATCCTGCTGGTAATCGACGGCCCCCGCCTGAACAAAAAGCAGGAATCCGCTCAGTGGTTTACCCTGTTCAACAAGTTGGGGACGTACATCCCATGTAATACCCCGGAACCGCAGCACCTGCCACGCTTTGTGGATGCACGCTGCAAGAAACTTGGTTTGAAGCCGGACCGCGAGTCGGTTCAGTTGCTGTCGCAATGGCATGAAGGTAACCTTCTTGCCCTCTCACAAAGTCTCCTGAAACTGCAACTGCTCTACCCGGATGGCATACTGACATTGCCCCGCATCCAGGAAGCACTGTCACGCCATAACCACTTTACCCCCTTCCAGTTGGTCGATGCCTTCATTGCAGGCCAAGGCAAACGGGCTGTCCGTATCCTTAGCCAGCTTGAAGCAGAAGGCACTGAAGCCACCATACTGCTGCGCATCATCCAAAAAGAGCTGGTACAGCTATACAAAATGCAGGAGATGGCCGTTTCCGGTATCCCGCAGGCGAAGGTTTTCGATCAGTTCAGGGTTTGGCAAAACCGCCGCCAGCCCACTGCATCAGCCTACAGCGTCTCCCCCTTGTGCGCCTGGCCGGGCTTATCCACCAGCTCGCGGCAATCGAGATTTCGGTAAAAACCGACTACGATACCTCTCCCTGGCCGGCCCTTCAGGCACTGGTCATTGAACTCTGTACCGGTCACGCCGTATTGCCTGCAAACTGATCCGCTTCACAACTGAGGTCAGCAGGGTGTTAGAATTAGCGGATCCGGCTGCTCAGTCATTGACTGAAACCGTAACTGACTTAAGATCTCCCTATCGGGATAAGTAAAAACGAGGTTCCATTTGCTGCAAGAACAACTCCACCTCTTCGTCGCTGACAAAGCCGATGACATGAAAGCCGAAGACATCGTAACGCTTGATGTACGCGGAAAATCCAGCATCACTGATTACATGGTTGTCTGCACTGGCAATTCCAAGCGCCATGTAGCCTCCATCGCTGAACACGTCATGGATGAAGCACGTGCAGCCGACGTTGATACCAAGGGCTCTGAAGGAGAGCGTGAAGGTGAATGGGTTGTGGTTGACCTTGGTGACGTGATTTTCCATGTCATGCAGCAAGAACAGCGCGACATCTACCAACTTGAAAAACTCTGGGCCTGATTGAATGAAAATACAGCTGATTGCTGTCGGCACCAAGATGCCGAAATGGGTTGAGCAGGGTTTTGAAGAGTACCGCCGCCGTTTCCCGCATGACATGCCACTCGAACTGATTGAAATCCCGGCAGGAAAGCGCGGCAAGAACGCCGATATCGCCCGCATCCTTGAAAAAGAGGCGATGCCATGATGGCCGCCTGCGGAAAAGGCAACCGCATTGTCACCCTGGATATTCCAGGCAAGCGCTGGGACACCCATGAACTGGCTGACCAGCTTGACCGCTGGAAACTCGACGGCCGCGACGTGTCCATCCTGATTGGTGGCCCGGAAGGTCTGGCACCTGCGTGCAAGGCAGCAGCCGAACAAAGCTGGTCGCTCTCGCCTCTCACCCTGCCACACCCGCTGGTACGCATTGTGATGGCTGAAAGCCTTTACCGCGCCTGGAGTGTTACAACCAATCACCCTTACCACCGGGAATAAGTATCGATGAAGCACAAGCGCACACCGATACGTGACCATACTGCTGAAGCGCGGCTGTTTGCCAGCCGCGCCCTGATTTCGTTCCTTGGCATTGTTGCATGGTCACCCTGCTGCTGGTGAACCTCTACAACCTGCAGGTTGTCGATTTCCAGGACTACAAAACCCGCTCCAATGACAACCGCATCAAGGTTGTTCCTATTGCGCCCAACCGTGGCCTGATTTACGACCGCAACGGTAACCTGTTGGCAGAAAACCGCCCTGTTTTCTCACTGGAAGTCACGCCCGAGCAGGTTAAAAACATTGATGACACCATTGCTGAACTTCGCAAGCTCATCACAATTACTGACTCAGAAGTCAAATCGTTCAAGCGCGATGTACGCCGTTCCCGCCGTTTCAAGGCAGTTACCCTAAAAAGCCAGCTTAGCCAGGAAGAAGTAGCCGTTATTTCGGTTAACCAGTACCACCTTCCCGGTGTGGAAGTAAAAGGTTACCTCAAGCGTTACTATCCTTATGGTGCAGCCCTCACCCATGTGCTTGGCTATGTGGCAAAAATCAATGATCGCGATATCGCCCAGCTTGAACGTGAAGACAAGATCAACAACTACCGGGCAACGCGCGATATCGGAAAGCTCGGTATTGAAAAGTATTACGAAGGGATCCTGCACGGCACGGCCGGTTATCAGGAAGTTGAAGTCAACAGCCGTGGCCGGGTGATCCGCACCCTGAAATATGTACCGCCGGTTTCCGGTGAAGACATTGTCCTCAACCTGGACATCAACCTTCAGCTCTACATTGAAGAGTTGCTCGGCAACAAACGCGGGGCAGCCGTCGTTATTGATCCGGAAGACGGCAGTGTGCTGGCAATGGTATCCAGCCGAGTTATGACCCCAACCTCTTTGTACACGGTATTTCCGGCAAGAATTACCGGGCACTACTGAACGACAAAAACCGCCCGCTGGTAAACCGCACCACACTCGGTATCTACCGCCGGCCTCAACCGTCAAACCGTTTATTGCCGTGTCCGCGCTGCAAGACGGCGTGATTACCCGCAACACGGTGCGAAACGACCCGGGTTACTGGCGCTTGCCAAATTCCAAAACCCGACCGTTCCGTGACTGGAAAGCCTGGGGGCACGGAAAAGTCGAAGTCCTTAAATCTATTGAGGAATCTGTCGACACATTCTATTACCAGATAGCCTATGATATGGGTATAGACCGGCTTTCAACGTGGATGAACAAATTCGGTTTTGGTGATTACACCGGCATCGACATCTACGAGGAAAGCAAAGCCAACATGCCGACCCGTGAATGGAAAGTGGCTCGTTACCGCACGCCGTGGTACCAGGGTGACACTATCCCGGTGGGTATCGGCCAGGGTTACTGGACAGCAACCCCGATGCAAATTGCCAAGGCGACAACGGTACTGGTAAACCACGGCAAGGTTTACCCGCCGCATCTGCTCCGAGCCATTGTCAATGACGGCAAGGAAGAGGTGATTCCGGTAGAGCCATATCCGCCAATCCAGGGTGTCAGTGAACGCAACTGGGACACTGCCCTTAAAGGAATGGAGCTGGTTAACCATGGCAAGACAGGTACTGCGCGCAGGGCCTTCCACGGTGCGCCATATTTGAGCGGAGGCAAATCCGGTACAGCCAGGTATTTGGCCTGGGAGAGGACGAAAAATACAACGCGGAAGAGATCGCAGAACACCTGCGTGACCACGCCTTGTTTACCGGCTTTGCACCGTTTAAACACCCTAAAGCCGTGGTTTCGGTGGTACTGGAAAACGCCGGTGGCGGCTCAAGCCACGGTGCGCCGATTGTCAGGAAGATCTTTGACTACATACTCCTCGACAAAGACGGCAAACTTAAATCTGACGATACACAGGACGTGACGAAAAAGGCGGACTAATGAACTTCATGGCGGAGACCGGGCAAAAGAAAACCTTAATGGATAAACTTCACCTGGATCTCCCCCTGTTGTTCGGCATACTGGCACTGCTGGGTTTTGGTCTTGCCATTATCTGGAGTGCCAGCGGCCAGAGTGAAGCCATGATGAACCGCCAGCTTATCCGCCTTGGTCTGGCGTTTGGTGTCATGTTCTTCCTCGCACAGATCCCGCCCAGGCAATACGAATTCTGGTCCCCGTATCTTTTCTTCCTTGGCGTTATATTGCTGGCAGCCGTCCTTGTTGTCGGGGAAACGGCCAAAGGCGCTCAGCGCTGGCTCAATCTCGGTTTTGTCACCTTCCAGCCCTCAGAGATGATTAAGCTCGCCGTGCCATTAATGGTCGCCCGCTACATTGCCCGCGAACCGCTTCCCCCCTCTTTCAGAAGGTTGATTGTTGCACTGGTGCTGGTTTTCCTGCCTACCGTCATGATTGCCAAGCAGCCGGATCTTGGTACCTCCATACTGATTGCCGCATCCGGGATCTTCGTGCTTTTCCTCTCCGGCATTTCCTGGCGCATTATCATCGGCGCAACCTCGCTGCTTGGCGCATTCATCCCGGTACTGTGGTTTTTCCTGATGCACGATTACCAACGCACCCGGGTGCTGACACTGTTTAACCCGGAATCCGATCCGCTCGGTGCCGGTTACCACATTATTCAGTCAAAAATTGCCATCGGCTCAGGAGGCATCGGAGGAAAAGGCTGGCTGCAGGGGACACAATCACAGCTTGAGTTCCTGCCGGAGCGTCATACCGACTTTATTTTTGCGGTCATTGCTGAGGAATGGGGACTGATGGGAGTTGCCTTTTTGCTCTCTCTGTATTTATTTATCATTGGCCGGGGACTTTGGCTTGCTTCTCAGGCGCAAACTGCTTTTGGCCGGATGGTAGCAGGCAGTATAATGCTGAGTTTCTTTGTTTATGTATTCGTGAACATCGGCATGGTCAGCGGTATTCTTCCCGTAGTGGGTGTGCCGCTTCCTTTGGTCAGTTATGGCGGCACCTCAATGGTAACCCTGATGGCCGGGTTTGGCATCCTGATGTCGATTCACACTCACCGTAAAATGTTATCCAGGGCTAATTAATGCGATATCTGATTCTGATCCTCTCCCTGCTGCTGGCTGCCTGTGCCGACAACAACAGCCGTTACAGCCAGACAAACGACGAAGCACCGGAGAGTGTACCGGACCTTTCACATATTGAAGATGCGCAGCCACGCTATGAACCATACAGTCTTCAGGGTAACCGAGATTACACAGTGAATGGCCAGCGTTACCAGGTGGTACAAAACCCGGGAGATTTCAGCCAGAAGGGGATTGCATCCTGGTACGGCAAAAAATTCCACGGCCACCTTACGTCAAACGGTGAAGTCTATGACATGTTCTCGATGACCGCCGCCCACAAGACCCTGCCGCTGCCAAGCTACGTAGAAGTCACCAACCTCGACAACGGAAAGAAGGCCATTGTCCGGGTCAATGACCGCGGTCCGTTCCATGAAGCAGGATCATCGATCTCAGCTACGCAGCGGCGACCAAACTCGGTGTGATTGCCACCGGTGTTGCAAACGTGGAAATTCATCTGCTTCACCCAGAAAAGCCCCAGGACCCGAAAGAATGGCAAACAAACCGCAGTGAGGCGTTTTTCGTCCAGCTTGCCGCTCTGAAAGATGAAGCCAAGGCGCGCCGGACTGCGGCAGAGTTAAACAAATCGCTCAACCTTCCTACCGATATTGCGAAAAAAGGTGACGTATGGCGTCTGCGCTTTGGCCCCTACCAGGATCAGGATTCGGCGCGAGCGGCTCTGGACGTTGCCAAACGCAACAAGTTTGCCGGTGCTTTTATCGTCACAGAAAAGGTCAGCACCGAACAAACGGACGAAACTGTTGTCACTAACTAAGTGAAGAATTAGCCCGTTATTCTGTGTGAAAATATTTCGGCGTGTTTCCGGCTGTCAGGCAGACGTAAAAATCACTGCGCCGCGCGCATAAACACACAGATAAACGGACCTCAAGGCTGCCCATGGGGAATCATTCTGATATAGTGGGCGGTAACTGATTTCTAGGGATATTCCGGACCAAGAAACATCATTATGAAAAAAACCATAGCATTTCTCCGATCCATTGTGATTTCCACCGCTTTTGTAGCATCCGCTGCAGCTGTTGCCGCGCCAAATGTGGTGCCGGAGCCACCGCAAATTGCGGCCAAAGGCTACATTCTGATGGATTACCATTCAGGCAAAATTCTTGCTGAAAAGAACGCCGACAAACGCACTCCTCCGGCGAGCCTGACAAAAATGATGACCAGCTATGTAATTGGTCAGGAAATGTTGCGTGGCAATATCTCACCCGATGATGATGTTGTAATCAGCAAAAACGCTTGGGCCAAGAACTTCCCTGGCTCTTCAAAAATGTTTATCGAAGTGGGCACCACGGTAAAAGCCGGTGACCTGAACAAAGGTATCATCATCCAGTCTGGTAACGATGCCTGCGTTGCCATGGCTGAGCACGTAGCCGGCTCAACCGATGCATTTGTTGACCTGATGAATGCCTGGGCTAAAACCCTCGGCCTGACCAACACCCACTTTACCAATGTTCACGGCCTGGATAACCCGGATCTGTACTCTTCTCCGCACGACATGGCGAAGCTGGCTCAGGCGCTTATTCGTGATGTACCGGCCGAGTTTGCTATCTACAAAGAGAAATCTTTCACCTACAACGGTATTACCCAGTACAACCGTAACAGCCTGCTGTGGGACAAGAGCCTGAACGTTGATGGTCTGAAAACCGGCCATACTGACAACGCCGGCTACAGCCTGGTATCTACCGCAACAGAAGGTAAAATGCGCCTGATCTCTGTGGTTATGGGTACCGACAGCCCTAACGCCCGTAAGGCTGAAAGCAAAAAACTGCTAAACTACGGCTTCCGTTTCTTCGAAACCCTGTCTCCACACAAAGCAAACGAAACCTTCGTTAAAGAACGCGTATGGATGGGTGACAAGGAAGAAGTAGCACTGGTGTAACTGAAGACACTTATGTAACCGTTCCACGCGGCAGCGCCGACGACCTGAAAGCCAGCTTTGTACTGAACAAGACACTGGAAGCACCTATCAAGAAAGGTGAAGTGGTTGGTAAGATGTACTACCAACTGGATGGCAAAGACATTGCTGAGTACCACTGGTTGCATTGGACAATGTAAACGAAGGCAGCATCTTCAGCCGCCTGGTTGACTACATCATCATGCTGTTCAAGAGCTGGTTCTAAACCCGGGTTCTTGAAAAAACAGCCTCAGAAAACGGCAGCCACCCTGGCTGCCGTTTTCTTGTTTTTGCCCCCTAACAGCGCTACTATTTCGGCCCTTGCCAACCAGTGAATTACAGCCATACTTGCTGTAAATGCCGCATCAATGGAGCATTATCAATGCAAGAACAACCGAAACTGAAAGACCTGCTCGAGTTTCCTTGCGACTTTACTTACAAGGTAATGGGTCACGCTAAACCTGAGCTGCCTGATCTGGTTCTGGAAGTAATCCAACGCCATGCACCAGGTGACTACAGCCCTAGCATCAAACCTAGTGCAAAAGGCAACTACCACTCAATCTCTGTGACTATCAACGCCACCTCAATTGAGCAAGTAGAAAACCTCTACAAAGAGCTGGGTGAGATTGAAATCGTCCGCATGGTTCTCTAAACCTCAGACGAAACACCTCAATATCCCCACGAATGACGGCTGTTAATCCAGCCGTCTTTCCTTATAATGCCCCAATGTATTTAAAGATTGGGTAGCACTTCGTTGTCAAACCGCCTTATCGTCCGCAACCTCGGCCGCCAGGATTACACCGGCACTTTTCAGGCCATGCATGACTTTACTGATCAGCGCACACCTGAAACCACTGATGAGCTCTGGCTTGTAGAGCACAATCCGGTTTTCACCCAGGGCCAGGCAGGTAAAGAAGAACACCTCCTGAGCACAGGTGATATTCCTGTGGTAGCCAGTGACCGGGGTGGACAGGTGACTTATCACGGTCCCGGGCAGCAGGTTGCTTACGTCCTTATTGACCTTCGCCGCAGAAAAATTGGCGTACGTGAACTGGTCACCCATATTGAAGATACTGTAATAAATACGCTTGCCCATTTCGGTATTACCTCCAATGCCCGCCCGGATGCCCCCGGCGTGTATGTCAACGGAGATAAGATCTGTTCGCTTGGCCTGCGTATCCGGCGCGGATGCTCGTTCCATGGACTGGCCCTAAATATCAATATGGACCTCGAGCCTTTCCTGCGTATCAACCCTTGTGGCTATGCCGGTATGGTCATGACCCAAACCGCAAACCTGGGGGGACCAACGTCTCTTTCTGACGTTCAGCCCGTGTTGGCAGACAAGTTTTGCCAATTGCTCGGCTATGATGATGTTGTATTAACGGAAAGCAATTAACTATGAGCAAACCTATTGAAATGGAACGCGGCGTTAAGTACCGCGATGCCGACAAAATGGCTCTGATTCCGGTAAAGAACATGCCGGCGGAGCAGAAAGAGATGCTGCGCAAACCTGCGTGGATGAAAATCAAGCTGCCTTCAGACAGTAAGCGTATTCAGGAAATCAAATCTGCAATGCGCAAAAACAACCTTCACTCCGTGTGTGAAGAGGCATCGTGCCCTAACCTGGCAGAGTGCTTCAACCACGGCACAGCGACCTTTATGATCCTCGGTGCTATCTGCACCCGTCGCTGCCCGTTTTGTGACGTAGCCCACGGCCGCCCACTCAAGCCGGATGCCGAAGAGCCAAAGAACCTGGCTAAAACCATCAAGGACATGAAGCTGCGATATGTTGTCGTAACCTCTGTTGACCGCGATGACCTGCGTGATGGCGGTGCCCAGCATTTTGCTGACTGTATCCGTGAAATCCGCACAGAAAACCCGGAAATCCGCATCGAAACCCTGGTACCTGATTTCCGTGGTCGTATGGATCGCGCATTGGAAGTATTGAAAGACAACCCACCGGACGTTTTCAACCATAACCTGGAAACAGCACCGCGCATGTACCGCCGTGCTCGCCCGGGAGCCAACTACCAGTGGTCCCTTGACCTGCTGAAGCGTTTCGGTGAAATGCACCCGGACATCCCGACCAAGTCCGGCCTGATGATGGGCCTTGGCGAGACCAAGGAAGAAATCATTGAAGTGCTCAAGGATCTGCGCGCCCACGGCGTTACCATGCTGACGCTCGGCCAGTACCTGGCACCAAGCCGTCACCACCTGCCGGTAGAGCGCTACGTACCGCCGGAAGAGTTTGACGAACTGAAGCAGATTGCACTGGACCTTGGCTTTACCCACGCCGCCTGTGGCCCATTTGTTCGCTCGTCTTACCATGCTGACCTTCAGGCTCAGGGTATGGAAGTGAAATAAGCCGGCTTCCTGAACCACCAGAAAAGGCGCTCCGGCGTCTTTTTCTTTTCTCCCATGCCACCCGCCTGGTCGCTCATCCCCACAGCCTCAAAACTGCTCCCAAGATCATTAGACCGTCCGGCATTACAATTTGTTGCACAGTATTTTCGAGCGACATCATCAGATCTTTCCGATATTCTCTACTCAACAATTAACATACTGTATAAGTGACCAGTCAATAAGGTCGCCAACCGAGAGGAAGAGATCATGAAAAAGGCAATCGCGGCAGCTGGATTGCTGCTCGTCTCCACTGCGTTTTCAAGTGCTCATGCTGCGAATCTCGACGTATCGTATATTGCATTGGACCGAAACATATCCCTGCGAGTAAGCCAAAACGGTGAACCGGTTAAAGGCGCTGTTGTCACAGCAGGCGATCAAAGAGCAGTGACATCCCATACCGGACGGGCAAGCTTGTTACTGTCCGCTCCGCCACAACGTGCCCACTGGGTGAAATTTGTTATCACCGCGCCGGACGGCAACTCAACCAGCATTCGCCGGTTTGTATCCAGAGACGACTAGGAATTGAGCGACACCTGTGAGGAGTCCGCCAATAGCGGGCTCTTTTTTTCGTATCTGTCTGGCCAGAATACCCTCAAATCCTTTATCCGGGTCTACGCTGAAAAGAGTGTTATCGTTTGATAGGTATAAAATGGCTTTTGAATACATCTGCATGCGTTGCGGAAACTCAGACTACGAAACTGCGGATTTCCGCTCTGCCGGCAGCCTTTGGGACGCACTTTTCCCGACCAAGAAGAAACTCTACCTCGCAGTAACCTGCACCCGCTGCGGTTACACAGATATCTACAAACGAAAACCTGAAAATAATGGTTCCTGATTTGCTGTAACCAACGGGTTTATGGTGGAATCGTGCATTCGTCCAATTCAGCGTTTGCAGGAAAACTCCATGAACCTGGCCCTGTTTGATTTTGATGGGACTATCACCACCGAAGATACGTACACGAAATTCCTGTTGTTCTCAGTTTCCAAAGTTCGCCTGCTGCTCGGTGGGCTACTGGTTCTTCCGGTAATATTGCTTTACAAGCTGGGCTGGTTACCTGCATCCAAGACCCGTCCTGTATTGTCAAAATTTGCGTTCTGGGGAAGGAAAACCTCTGAAGTACAGGCGCTCGCGGAACAGTTCGTATTTGAATATCTGCCCGGCGTTATAAGAGAACAGGCAATCGAGCAGATCAACTGGCATAAACAGCGTGGTGACACGGTATTTATCGTCTCAGCAAATCTGGATATTCCTCTTTCCATTTGGTGCAGGCAGCACGGCCTTCAATTGGTATGCAGCGAACTGGAAATCAGGGGAAACCGGCTGACAGGCAATTATACGCAGGGGGACTGCAATGGTACCCGGAAGGTTTCCTACACCCGTCAGGTAATCGATGTTGACCTCTATGAGACGATCTTTGCTTATGGGGACACCAAGGAAGATCTGCCCATGCTGGAGATGGCTGATATCCGGTATTTCCGCTGGGAAGCCTACTCCGACATAGACAAACTGAGGGAAGTGGCAAAAGGTTCAGCCTGAGGGTGACGTTTGACTCTACTGAACGCCTATTACTGACTGTTCCTGTATCCATTCTATTCCTTAGATTGCGTATAAATCACTCTTAAATACCGGGTATATGCTTGACATATGCTGAGTGTTTTTTAAACTAATCATATGTTTCACATATGTCTTTGAGAGGTGCATACGATGAGAACAGTTTCAATATTTAAAAATGGCAAGAATCAGGCCGTGCGCTTACCCAAAGATCTTGAGTTTGACGGTGTCAGCGAGCTTGAAATCCATAAAGACGGTGATGTGATCACCTTACGTCCGGTCCGACCGAACTGGGTGTCGTTCAGTGATGTTGAAAAGGCTGACGATGATTTCATGGCTGAACGTTCGGATGTGATTTCAGACGAAGGACGATTCAGCTTTGACTAAGAAAATCACCTATATGCTCGATACCTGCATTTGTTCATTCGTTATGCGCGAACAGCCAATGTCAGTTCTGGAAAAGTTGCAATCGGCAGTGAGCAAACAGCATCGCGTTGTTATCTCAGCGATTACATATCAGGAAATGCAGTTTGGCTTGCTCGGTAAAAAAGCCTCTCCCAAACATGCAGTGTTAGTCGGTGAATTTCTCAAGCGGGTTGATGAGATCTTGCCTTGGGATAAAGCGGCTGTAGATGCCACGACTGCCGTCAAGCGTGACTTGATTGAGAAAGGTACCCCAATTGGGAGTAACGATACAGCGATTGCCGGTCACGCCATCGCGGAAGGCTGCATACTGGTCACTAACAATGTTCGAGAGTTCAAACGGGTGCAAGGGTTGAAATTTGAGGATTGGGTGCACTGACGGGTGGAAATAATGAAATTGTGTATTCGTCGCTGATCTATCATGTAATACCAATTGGATTAAGTCATTGGTCAGAGATGATTTCAACCAGTCAGAATGATCAATGAATGAGTCTGATTGGTATAACTCAAAATCAGTTTTCGAGGTCTCTGCAGATTATTCGTGCAGAATACATCAGTAATGAAGGCTCACCGATATTGGCAAGCCTATAGGTGTTCACAAGGTCAGTTTTTCACGCAGACAAAAATGGCGTTGCCGGATTTGTTATCCCAAGGCATGATTTTTTCATAGTCATGCTCAAAGATATGCACATCGAAAAACGGTGACAGCAGTTCCTTCATTTTCTCAAATGTCAGGGCAACCATTGGGTGCTCATCCTGCCAGGAAAGGGTTTCTTCACCGGTCTTTTTGTCAATGCTGAGCTTGAGCGACTGACGTTCGCCCTCACCGCTGTAGTGCCAGCCGGATTGGAAGGTAAACTCACTCTGCTCGTATTGCGCGGAATGACGGACGAAAGAGCGGTTATCAATCTTGTCCTTATCCACCAGGTTGAAACAGAACACACCGTTTTCTTTCAGGGCACTGTGCACACTAGCAATACAGGCTTTCAGTTTCTCTATACCGTCGTTGTAATGGATGGAATAGAGGAAACAGGTAATCAGATCCAGCGGTTCATCTACCACAAACTGACTCATGTCCTGCAAGCTGAATGTTGCTTCAGGGCAACGTCCCTGAGCAAGGTCCAGCATCGGCTGGTTAATATCCAGGCCACTGCTTTTGTATCCGTAGTCAATAAAGTAACGCACATGCGGACCGGTGCCACAGGCAAGATCTAGATGGGTTTTGCCGTCATTGCCAAGCAGTTGGTGAAGGCGTTTGATGCTATAGCTTTGTGCCTCATAGTTAATATCAGCACACATTAAATCGTAGTAACCGGACAGGTCAGTATATAAGGCGTTAGTCGACATATTTGCCTGTAAACAGGGCCTGAAAAATGAGGGTGGCGCATCATATACCAACCCTGAATTTTCGCGAAACATTTTAGCGGTTATTTGACCCTCTATTTCAGCCTCTTTGGCACCCGGAACTTTCCTTGCCCTTACCGGGGCATAGACGTATGCTCAATGCCGTATCCCCACCCTATTCCGCAAAGGAGTCGGCAATGTCCGATATGCAAGACCCGCTGGATATGCCCATCAGTGATTGTAATGAAGCACCGGCAGATGCAGCTGCTCGCCGGAAGGCAAAGCCTTACATCTGCGCCGACAACGAAGAACTTCCGCGCTTTGACCGGCCTTTTTACCGCGCAGTTCGCGCAACAGCCAAAAGAGTTACAGCACTGGAAGTACCAGCAAAAGAGGCTGGCTGTTTTAACGTACCGGCCGGCAGCCTGTTTCGGATCTCCTGCAAACAAGGGACTCAGGTTGCCTGCCTGAACCTGTGGCAAAAAGACAACTTGAATGAACACCTGTCTGCATCACAGACCCGCTCCAAGCACGCAACCCATATATCAACCGGGGATCGCCTGTGGAGTAACCCACCATATACACGCCCTCTGGTGACCGTCACTTATGATTCACTGGCTTGGTACGGCTGGGACGAAAGCGACGGTGCCGGGGTACATGATGTTATAGGGAGTCTGACACCGCGAGATGGCGCTAAATTCAGCAAAACACTGGTAAAAGAGTTGGGGATTACCACAGAAGAAGCGGACAAATGTCCTCACACCGGCCTTAACATTTTCAAATGCTCCGGCTTGACCGCAGACAGCCATCAGTATTTTGTCAAAGCCAGCCCGGCTCGTAAGGGAGATTATCTGGAGCTATTTGCCGAAACCGACTTGCTTGTTGCACTGTCAGCCTCACCTCAAGGCGATTTCAGCAATCCCCATCGCCATGAAGCGAAGTGTCACCCATTGACCGTAGAGGTTTCAGCCCCGATCCGTCGGTGCTTGAAGGCTGGCAGCAGTTTCAGCCAAGCAGTTACAAGCCGGACTGATAATTAGCGGGGTTCCCTGTTCAGGCCGCCCCGCTTTTCTCCTTCAGCGTTGTCTCCATCTCCTCCCACAAAGCTTCAAACTGCTTCGTCAGTTTGTGGGCCTGAAAACCATGAACCAAGGGGCACTGGGTGAAGTGCGACTCCTTCATTTTGATGGACTGAGGGATGTAAGGCTCAAGAACCGGCAATCCCAACTCTTTCACGGACTCAATGATCTGGCGGGGGAAATTGGCCTGGGCATTGAACATGTTTACCACAATACCTTCCAGCTCAAGCGCCCGGTTATGGTCATCACGCAACTCGGCAAGGTTATCTAAAAGTGTCATCAACGCCTGTTGTGAGAAACTGTCACAGTCGAAGGGTATAAGCAGTTTGTGGGCAGCAATTAAGCCGGCTTTACTGTAAAAATTCAGGTTTGGCGGGGTGTCGATATAGATGCGATCAAACCCGGATTCAAGCTCATCCAGCGCTTCACGGAGCTTATAGATTTTATAGCGTCTCTCCAACTCTCCTTCCAGAGCTGCCAACTTGGGACTGGACGGGATCACGCTGAGGTTTTCAAACTGCGTAGGCTGCGGAAAGTCTTTCACCGGGGTAGACATAGAAAACCACGATGCCGTTTGATTAAGCAGGTCAGCAACCGTCTTGTCACTCTTCTGCTGGATATCATACCCAAGGTACTGGCTGGTATTGCCCTGTACATCGAGGTCAATAACCAGGGTTTTCAACCCCTCGCAGCACTGATGGCGGCCAGATTAACCGTAATACTCGACTTCCCCACCCCACCTTTCTGGTTGAAAATAATCCTGCGCATCCTTGCTCTCCCGCACACTTTTGAAAAATAAACAGGTTAAATTATGCGCATTATTTCACAACCTATTAAGCGATCCATACCGCACTTTTCCCGATTCATCCTCTTGATTTGAAACACATGTTCTTTTCTGTCCATTTAGCCCGGTCAAAACGATGCCCAAAAATCCCGCGGCTATAGTGAATATGCACTTACAAAAGGAGGGTAGCCCGGTGAAGTACAAGCTATATGCACAACGGATATTCAGCTTCAAATGGGAAGAAAGTGTGGACTTTTACCAGACCCAGATTGGCCTTCCGGTTCGCTGCATTATTGATGATGCCGGATGGGCGGAGTTTGACCTCGGAGGGGCTGCACTTGCCGTAGAAAGGCAAGAGCCCGGCGATGACGAGGCGCAGGAGCTTGTTGGCCGCTTTATCGGTATTTCCATTGAAGTTGAGGATATTGAAAGCACTTACCGGGAACTAACCGCAAAGGGTATCGACTTTTTACTGCCACCAGAGCCTCAGCCTGGGGAGGGATGCTGGCGCACTTCAAGGATCCGGATGGCAATGTCCTGACATTGTTGCAAGGGCCGGCCTGATCTTCTTTCAAACAGGCGCAAAAAAAGCGCCGAAGCGCCTTTTTGTCAGTAACACCTTCAATTAGGCCGGTATCAGCTGCGGCAGAGATAATCTGCCTTACCCACCCACTTGTAGGTAGTGAGCTCTTCCAGACCCATAGGGCCGCGGGCATGGAGCTTTTGGGTGGATACCGCTACCTCAGCACCCAAACCGAACTGTGCGCCATCTGTGAAGCGGGTTGAGGCATTCACATAAACAGCCGCAGAGCCGGCGCTGTTAATGAACTTCTCAGCGTTTTGAAGGCTGTTTGTCAGGATGGCGTCTGAGTGGCTGGCATTGTGCACACGCATATGTTCCAGCGCTTCTTCAACACCACTGACAACCTTGATACCCAGCGTGTATGCCAGCCATTCGGTGTCAAAATCCCCTTCTTCTGCATCACGCAGGGAATCAGCCGAACCGACAAAATCTTTCGCCGAGGCATCAGCAACAACCGTCACCTTGTCTTGGTTCAAGCGCGTTACCAGATCAGGCAGGAACTCTGCTGCCACGGCTTCATGCACCAACAGGGTGTCCAGGGCATTACAGGCAGAAGGACGCTGCACCTTGCTGTTAATCACCACGTCGACTGAACGGGTCAGGTCAGCAGTCTCATCCACGAATACATGGCTGATCCCAAAACCACCGATGATAACCGGGATAGTGCTGTTCTCTTTACACATCTTGTGCAGGCCGGCACCACCACGCGGGATGATCATATCCACGTACTGATCCATGTGCAGCAGCTCAGCCACCAGCTCGCGGTCAGGCTTTTCAATGTACTGAACGGAAGCCGAAGGCAAACCGGTTTTCTCAAGCGCAGTCTGGATAACTTTCACCAGCGCCATGTTTGAGTGGAAGGTCTCACGGCCACCACGGAGGATGCTTGCGTTACCTGTTTTCAGGCACAGGGATGCGATGTCGATTGTCACGTTAGGGCGTGCTTCATAAATCACACCGATAACGCCAATCGGCTCACGGCGCTTGGACAGGGTCATCCCGTTGTCCAGCACGCAGGTATCCATTTCGGCACCCACAGGATCTTTCAGGGAAATAACGTTACGCACGTCAGAGGCAATGCCTTTGAGACGGGCTTCGTTAAGCATCAGGCGGTCCAGCAACGCCTCAGACATACCGGACGCACGCGCCGCATCCAGATCCTGCGTATTCGCGGCAAGGATGCTTTCCAGGTTGGCTTCCAGCTCATCGGCAATCACGGCCAGCGCCTGGTTCTTTACGGCTGTTGATACTGTTGCCAGCTGGTACGCGGCTTGTTGGGCAGCTTGCCCCATCGCTTGTAAGCTCACAGTGGCTCCCTTTTAATCAATTACTACTAAATCATCCCGGTGAATCGCCACCGAGCCGTATTCAAATCCTAAAACTTCCAGGAAATCCTGGCTGTGCTTGCCAGCAATCTTCGCAAGATCTTTGCTGGCATAACGGCAAATGCCCCGAGCCAGAAGTTTTCCTTCCTGGTCACACACACGGGCAACCGCACCGCGGTCGAAATTACCGTCCACGCGGACAATACCCTTTGGCAGAAGGCTGCTGTGGCGTTCCATTACGGCATTCGCCGCACCCGCATCAATGTAGATTGTACCACCCGGAGGGGGACCGGCCAGGATCCAGCGCTTTCGGCTCTCAAGTGGCGAGGCCAGCGGCAGGAAACGGGTGCCGATTGTCTTACCGGCTACCAGATCCAGCGCCACATCCGGACGCGCCCGGCTGCAATAGTCACCTCGATACCTGCACGGCGAGCAACATCGGCCGCCTGCAGTTTGGTTGCCATACCCCCGGTTCCCAGCCCGCTCACACTGTCGCCGGCAAGCTTGCGAAGAGTCTCATCAATGGTACGGACTTCACGAATAAGCTCCGCTTCCGGATTGGTGCGTGGGTCGGCGGTGAAAAGGCCCGGCTGGTCAGTCAGAAGCAGCAATTTATCGGCTTCTGCCAGAATACCAACCAGTGCAGAAAGGTTGTCATTGTCACCCACTTTGATCTCAGCGGTGGCAACAGCATCGTTCTCGTTTACGACAGGAACAATGCCGTGATCCAGCAATGCACGCAGCATATCGCGGGCATTCAGGAAGCGCTCACGGTCATCAAGATCGGCGCGGGTCAGCAGCATCTGACCAATATGGATGCCGTAAAGTTCAAACAGGCTTTCCCATGTCTGGATCAGGCGGCTCTGTCCTACTGAAGCCAACATCTGCTTATAAGAGACAGAGTTGGGCAACTGAGGGTAATCAAGGTGTTCACGGCCGGCAGCAATTGCACCGGATGTGACGACAATGACCTTGTGACCTTCCTTTTTCAGCATGGCACACTGACGTACCAGCTCTACCATATGGGCTCTGTCGAGTTTCAGAGAGCCGCCGGTAAGCACACTGGTACCCAGCTTGATAACAACTGTTTGCTTTTCAGCGTGAGTTTTATTCTCAGTTAGCGCGGTGTTGTCGCGCCCTTCATTTTTAATATGATCGCCTGACATCGGACTGGTGGAAAATAAAAGAAAAAGAACCCTTCTTTTATCAATACCCAGCCCGGATAACAAGTGATTTTAGGCGGTTAAAAGAGAATCAGGCCGCTGAGCCCAAAGATGCCTCTTTTAGTGAGGATGCAGGTTGAATGTCCAGATTGAACTCTCCCTCAATCACAGACTTAAGTTTCTCATAGAATGAGGTGACGGTAGCGGAGACCTCTTCAACATGCTTCGCCGGGACTTTGTCGCCCTGCCAGTTCCCGGTTTCGTCGAAACGGCCAAAGAGATAGCTGTATTCAAAACCGGTTTCTGTGGGTTTCAATTCCAGCCACCATCCCAGAACTCACGTTTCTCCGGGGATTTTTTCGCGTTTACACACACAGCCAGGCAATCGAAGAAAAACATCTCCTGGCTGGATTTCTTGTCCCGCAGGTACGGGCCAATTGCAGCAAATTTGTTGATCAACTTACCGTATGTGGGGAAGCCGTTCTGATCTGCCATAAAACCTCCTTGTCACTGTTATTCCTTTTTTAACAACTTATTATCAGCGACTCAAGCAGCTTGTTATGATGAATTTCCTACAATGATTGGTGAGTCATGTTTCATAAAGTCTGTTTAAACCACTCGACAGCCCTTTTCAGTGCTTCATGATAACCGTCATGCCTGCGGGTGGTTTTTACACTGACCGCTTTTCCGCCCACGCTCCACATCGCCGCCATCTGGTTGTCACTGTGCGGACAAACCGGATCATCCTTGAGACTCAATGCCAGAATCGGCACCTGTGTCTTACGGCCGCTGAGCAGCCCCTGATTTTTGAGTGACCATGCCTGCAACCGGGTAATCATTGACGCGGTAGGATCAACACCAAGACGGGACGCCATCATATCCAGATACATCGGCGGCATCGTCTGAAGGCGCTTGCTGTCAGTCAATGCACTGTGGAAAACGCCCCCCAGTGACACGCAGGATTTAATACGCTGCTGCTCAACGAATGAGAGCCGGATCGCCGCGTTGGCACCGAACCGCATACCCATTACACCAATCCGACCCACTGCGACCCAAGGCTGGCGCTCCACTTCATCAAGCAACGCCTGGTGCAATGCGCTGGTATCTTCGGTGAAATTCCAGTGCTGGCTGTAACCGACAGATGGCATATCGACACACATCATGGCGAAACCGGCCGGTGCAAGATAGTTCTCAAACAGTTTCCATAGCTCTATCTGAAGCGTATCCAGGCCGCCGCTGACAATAACAGTCGGTACCGGATGGTCGGTGTGCGGCACCATCAGGAAGCCTTGCAGCGCCTTGCCGTTGATCCGGGTTTCAATGCTGCGTACCCGGTATGGGCGAAGCGCCACTGCTTCTTTGAATGCTTTGTAAGCCAGGGTTTCTGATTGCAACCCGAGCGGGTCCCCTTTCAGGTGCGGGTAAGACGCTACCGTGAAATAGATACTGGCTTTCATCCAGGCATTGAATGCGGCGTCGATGTCTTTTTTATCTGCAAGCGCAATGGCCTCGCGCTGGTAACGCATACCGGCGTTCGTCCATTCATACACCCAGTTGCCCGAGCGGTTACCAATCACCGTATCCAGCAACCCTTCATGGCTGCGCGGGTTGGTGCTGGCCGCAATCCGGGCAAAGATCTCTTCCATCTCCAGCGGGTCAACACCTTGCCAGACCCATTGTGGACGACGCAGCATCCGGTACCAGTTTGCTTCGTTTTCACCGTCAAGCGGGTTACTGAAAGGCGACTTAACCAGGCTGCCTATAAGCGTTGATGTTTCTGCGGCCTCTTTCTGTTTTTTGAATAGTTTGACTGAGAGGTTTTCTGAATCTGAAGATGTCACGCATCCTCCGGTAGGTCTGTGTTGCTGTCCAAATGTATATCGAAACTGCGGCTGTATACCGAAAGTAACCGGATACAGGAGCTGTCTGGATATACTATCCCGCATCAGTGCGAATTTACGTAATTGGGCGCACAATTTAGCCCGGATTTCCCGGGAAATTCGCTACATCATACCCCCAAGACAGGCCGGTGCATCAATCCTCAAAGAATTAAGTACAAAAAAAGGCCCCGGAGGGCCTTTACGTCATACTTTGCAGTTGGCGAGGGATTATTCCTTGCGCGAAGCGATAGGCTCAACGAAGGTCACACCCATATCCCAAGGCTGTTCAATCCAGGTATCCTGCGGGATGTCGACAACATAGTCATCAACCAGGTGCTTACCGGCAGGTTTTGCACATACGGTTACAAACCACGCCTTTGGATACATTTCACGAATGGCCTGAGCGGTACCACCGGTATCAACCAGATCGTCAATCACGATGAAACCTTCACCATCACCTTCGGCTTTTTTCAGAACCCGCATATCGCGTTGGTGGCTGTGGTCGTAGCTGGAGATACACACGGTATCTACATGACGAATGCCCAGCTCACGCGCCAGAATCGCCGCTGGCACCAGACCACCACGGCTAACCGCGATAATACCGGTCCATTTATCTGCAGGCAGCAGACGTTCCGCCAGTTGGCGAGTGTACATCTGCATATTATCCCAGGTAATTACAAACTTATTGGCCATAAACAACAAACCTCGTGACGATAGTCGTCAACTATAGTTCAAAATCGTCCATCCAAGAACGATTAAAGTAATACAAATTTTAAGAAAAACAGTGCAGCAAGTACCCAAACACCAATGTGTACTTCGCGTCCCTTACCGCTGAACAGCTTCACGGCACAGTAAGAGATAAAACCAAGGCCAATACCGCTGGCAATGGAGTAAGTCAGTGGCATCAGCAGACACACTACAACAACAGGAGCTGCTTCAGTCAGGTCACGCCAGTTAACACTGACAAGGCCGGACATCATCAGAATCGCCACATAGAACAGCGCACCGGCAGTTGCGTATGCCGGAACCATACCCGCCAGAGGCGAAAGGAACAGCGCAGCCAGGAACAAAATGCCAACCACAACAGCAGTCAGGCCGGTACGGCCACCTTCAGCAACACCGGCAATACTTTCAATGTAAGACGTGGTGTTCGAGGTACCCAGAATCGCACCCACAGAGGTTGCTGTACTGTCTGCCAGCAGTGCGCGGTTCAGGCGCGGGAGTTTACCATCTTTGTCGAGCAAATCTGCGCGCTGTGCCACACCAACCAAAGTTCCTGCAGTATCAAACAGGTCAACAAACAGGAAGGCGAATACGATGCTGATAAGGCCAACTTCCATCGCACCGGAAAAATCCATCTGCATAAAGGTTGGTGCAATGCTTGGCGGCATAGAAACCACGCCCTGGAAGGCAACGTTACCAAAGACAACACCCAGGCCGGTAACAATCAGAATGGCAATCATCACCGCACCTTTGATACCACGGTGAACCAGACCAATGGTCAGGAAGAAGCCCAGGGCAGCCATCGCAGGAGCAAATGCGGTGATGTCCCCATAGCAACCAGCGTTGCAGGGTGAGCAACCACAATGCCGGCGTTTTGCAGGGCAATCAGGGCAAGGAAAAGGCCGATACCGGCAGAAATACCCGTGCGCAGCGAAACTGGGATGGAATTGATGATCCACTCACGGATTTTCAGGACACTCAGGAGAATAAAGCACAGGCCTGAGAGGAATACTGCCGCCAGTGCCACCTGCCAGGTATGACCCATTTGCAGCACAACGGTATAAGTAAAGAAGGCATTAAGACCCATGCCCGGCGCTTGGGCAACCGGATAGTTAGCCAGAATACCCATGACGAAACAGCCAATGGCGGCTGCAAGACAGGTAGCCACAAAAACTGCGCCGCGGTCCATGCCGGTTTCCGACAGAATCGCAGGGTTTACGAAGATAATGTAAGCCATGGTCAGGAAAGTGGTAAAACCCGCCACCACTTCAGTACGAACCGTCGTACCGTGCTCTTTGAGCTTGAACAGATTCTCTAACATCTTCTCATTTCCCTGTGTAAAAACCCTGATTTCACCCGATGCGAAAAAAGGAAAACGTTTGCCTAAAGAAATTGGCGCGGATTTTACTCGTTGACGCAAACGATTTCCAGCTTGATAGAGACAAGTTAGAACAATATCTAACCGATTGAAGTGTAATGTTCGTGCTTCGGTAAGAAAAAGACAGAAAAGATGTGTTTCAGGATAGGGAAAGTGGTGAAAAGTACGGTTCAGAAAAGAAAAACGCCACCTCATCGGGTGGCGTCGAGTGGCAAAGCCATAAAAATAATTCGGGGGTGAAACTTGTTTACAGAAATTCGCTTAAGACTTTTTGTAGCCAAATGCGGCTGGGTACTGGAATGAACCTGTGTAAACAGATCGCTGGTTCCAATACGCATTAGAAGACATACCTTGCATAACAAATACCTCAATCAAAGTGCCCAATACATGCGTTTGCATGGCTCAGTTCCATGGAGCTGTCCGGTCATCATGACCTCGAATTGATCTCGGTTCCCTGGAGGCTTACCGGTTCAATCCCTGAACAAAAAAGCAACGCTCGTTTCTCTATCATGTTTCGGTTGCATTATAGCCATTGCGTAATTTAATTACAACAATAAAGTGATCAAGCTCACATAAATTTATCTATTGAGAATTTTTCCCGCCGATTTGGTAATTAAATTACAGTCACATACCAGGGTTGATCTGCTTGGAAAATATGCAAGACAAGCAGTGAAATGTCTCGCATAGCTGGTAGAGTAACGGGCGGTGGCAAACGCTATTCGAAACCTATTAGAAAAATACTTAACACGGACGTACTGACTTATGGCCTCGACATACCTTCGCCGATACCCCATTTTTACCCGCATCTATTTTCTGGTTTTTCTGGTTGTCCTGGCGCTGTTGATTCCCGCATGGTTCATTTCATCGGATTATTACAGCGCGCTGCTGGATGGCAAAAAGCTCAAGACGCAAAACCTGGTAGAAGCCTCCTACTCCATCGCAGAAGAATTTCATAAAAAAGCCGTTAATGGCGAAATTACCCACGAAGACGCCCAAAAGATGGCTCTGACTGCCATTGGTGCCCAGCGATACGACGGCGGCAACTATTTCTGGATTAACGACAGCACCCCGAAAATGGTGCAACACGCTGTAAAACCGGCACTTAACGGCAAAGATCTCTCCGGCTTCAAAGATCAGCAGGGTAACCTGATGTTCAATCAAATGGCTGATATTACCCGCAAACAGGGCGAAGGGTTTGTCACCTATTACTGGGCAAAACCCGGGGGTGAGGAAGCCGTACCCAAACTCTCGTTTGTAAAGAAGTTCGGCCCTTGGGACTGGATTATTGGCACCGGTATTTACATTGACGACGTAGAGACCATGTACCAGGGACAGCTGATTAAACTTGCCCAAGACCTGCTGCTTATTCTGGTGGTTGCGTCCCTCGCAGCATGGTGGATTGGCCGTTCCATCTCAGTCCCCAGCAAGGCAACAGCCAATGCGCTGCACAACATTGCAGACGGCGACGGTGACCTTACCCGGCAACTGGAGGAAACCGGACGGGACGAACTCACGGAAATCGCACGCTTCTTTAACCGCTTTACCGGTAAACTGCGTTCCGCTATTTCCGACCTTGGCCCGGTCTCGTCACAGGTCAGTGAATCCGCCGCACAAATTCGTAACGCTTCAGAAAGATCTACTGCCCTCGCCCGCCAGCAAAGTCTGGAACTGGAAAGCATTTCCGCCGCAGTAAATGAGCTCCTTGCCGCCAACCAGGAGGTGGCGTCGTCTGCCGAGCAGACATCCCGCTATTCCGAAGAAGCAACCTCCGCCTGCCAGCACGGGCAATCGGTACTCTCTTCAGCCAATAATGAAATGGCAACCCTTACCCGGCTTCTTCAGGAAACCGCCACAGAAGCAGAAACCCTTGCCGAAGAGTCACACAACGTCGGCACCGTTTTGGACGTTATCCGCAACATCGCAGACCAGACCAACCTGCTGGCACTTAACGCAGCTATTGAAGCAGCCCGCGCCGGAGAACAAGGCCGGGGTTTTGCCGTGGTAGCAGATGAAGTCCGGACACTCGCCACCCGCACCCAGGCATCTACCGATGAAATCGAGCAGATTGTCCTCAGCCTGCAGAAACACGCCGGAGCCGTAAAGCAGCGCATGGTGGATACCCAGTCACAATCCGCTACCACCGCCGAGCACACCTCGGAGGCAATCACTGCGCTGGAAACCATTGACCAGCGTGTCCGCCATATTGATGACCAGAGCACTTCCATTGCCCAGTCATGCTCGCAGCAAGCGGCAGCCACCGAGGAAATCAACGTCAACCTCAACACACTGGCAGAGCACAGCCGCAGCACGGTTGAACAGGGCGAGGCGATGAACGGGCAGAGCGAACAGCTTGTGGTGATTGGCGATCAGCTAAAGGCGACGGTTTCACAATTTAGGGTGTAATCTTCCCTCCAACCGTGGAGACAGAAAAAGGTCAGTGGTATGCTGTGGTAACGCTATTTATTAGCCCACATATACCAGAAAAATGTCTGAGGGCAGGATTTCCTGTTCTCAGACTGATGTTTTTCAACCTATTCAGGGGAGAGACCTGTGTCAGAAATCAGCAACCTTTCACCACAACTGCTTTGGCAGTTCTTCGACAAGATTTGCTCTATCCCACACCCATCAAAGCACGAAGAGAAAGTTGCACAGTTCATCGTAGACTGGGCAAGCTCAGAGGGCCTTGAAGTACGCCGTGATGAAGTGGGTAATATCTTCATCAAGAAGCCTGCAACACCGGGCTTTGAAAACCGTCGTGGTGTGGTGCTGCAGGCACACATGGACATGGTTCCCCAAAAGAACGAAGACACAGAACACGACTTCCTGACCGACCCAATCCAGGCTTACGTAAACGGTGAGTGGGTAACCGCTCGCGGAACCACACTGGGTGCAGACAACGGTATCGGCCTGGCATCTTGCCTGGCAGTGCTGGCAGACAAAACCGTTGAGCACGGCCCGCTGGAAGTGCTGGTCACTATCGACGAAGAAGCCGGTATGACCGGTGCATTCGGCCTGCAAAAAGGCTGGCTGGAAGGCGACATTCTGCTAAACACCGACTCTGAGGAAGAAGGCGAAGTCTACATGGGCTGTGCCGGCGGTGTGAACGCCCACATGACCTTCAACGTTGAGCGCCAGGACATCCCTGCCGGTCACGTTGCTGTCCAGCTGCAACTGAAAGGCCTGCGCGGCGGCCACTCCGGCTGTGACATTCACACCGGCCGTGGCAATGCCAACAAACTGCTGGCTCGCTTCCTGTCCGGCCACGCTGAAGAGCTGGGTCTGAAGATTGCAGAAATCACCGGTGGTACCCTGCGCAACGCGATTCCTCGTGAAGCCTTCACAGTTGTTGCCCTGCCGGAAGAGAACAAGCAGAAGCTGGCTGACCTGTTCGCCCACTTCGAAGCCATGGTGAAAGAAGAGCTGGCAGCCGTTGAACCGTCTATCGAGATGAACATCAACGCTGCTGAAGCTCAGACTGTGCTGGCTCCTCAGGATCAGGCGCGCTTTATCGCTGCCCTGAACGCCTGCCCTAACGGTGTAATCCGCATGAGCGATGACATCAAGGGCGTGGTTGAAACCTCACTGAACGTGGGTGTTATCACTACCGAAGGCAACACCATCACCGTACTGTGCCTGATCCGTTCGCTGATCGACACCGGCCGTGACATGGTAGAAGGCATGCTGGCCTCTGTAGCCGAACTGGCGGGTGCTGACATCGCATTTGACGGCGCATACCCAGGCTGGAAGCCGGATCCGGACTCCCAGATCATGCACCTGTTCCGTGAAACCTACGAAGAGATGTACGGCCGCATCCCGAACATCAACGTGATTCACGCCGGTCTGGAATGTGGTCTGTTCAAGAAGCCATACCCTGACATGGACATGATCTCCTTCGGCCCAACCATCACCGGTGCTCACTCTCCGGATGAGCAGGTAAACATCAAAGATGTTGCCCTGTACTGGGACCAACTGGTTACCCTGCTGAAGCGCATTCCTGAGAAAGCGTAACCGGCAAACAGGTAGCAATAAAAATCCCGCAACTGCGGGATTTTTTAAACTTTGATTAAAAAATTATAATTGAGCTACATATTTAGAACTCAAACTTATCATCGACAAACATTTTCCAGAACCAAGCTTCTGTATTTTTGGTGCTCAGAGGAGCTAGCCCTCGGATGTGCTATTCGGAAGCAATCCATTCCAGCACCCGAAAATCTCCAGTACTTTTTACTCACTAATTCAGTAGTATTGTACCCACCAAAAAATTCATTCATTAAAAGCTTTATTGTTTCATCGTTTGTTACGTTGCAACCAACTGCAAAAATAATTATTTCCGGCTTACAAAAATTAATGGACTCCGCTAGTAATTTCACAGAAACATTTTGAACTACTTCGAATTCCTTTTTGCTACGAATTGTCGGAGATCGTCCATCATAGTCCCAGGCAAAAAGGTTGGCATAAATAAGCTCTTGAGGTTTTAAGCCAAGTCGATTTGCAACTTGATGATAGAACCGCTGAAAGTGTGAGCGATGAGCTCTCTTTAGCACCCCACCTTTTTTGTCTAGCAAATGCCAAGAGTATCTTTCAAAGGCTTCATTAATAGTTGCTTGGGTGTCTTTTTCTTCATTCCGTTCCACAATCCGAAGAATTGTATTCTTGCCATTCTTCGTATTCCAACCAGCTGTTTCCCTGCCAACAATCATTACACGTTTTTTTGTTGACTCGTATTCAGGAAATGGATAAGAAAGAAAAACACCGGAATACTTATCCTCACCATCAATAAAATCAGTATCAATTAATTCTCTCAACGATGATTCGTAATTAAACCTAAGTAAGTTTAAATCCATTTTTGCGCCCTGATAAGATGTTTTAATTTGATCTCAATTTTACTTTTTCAACATCGACGCAAACTTTGTGCAATGTCACAATCTCTGCTTCTAGGCAGGAGAAATTTATGAGTAATAGTACATGCAAAAATTTAAAGCAGATATGCCCTGCTTTGGAACATGTTAGTGGCTATATTATTTTTGGCTCACTAACAAATTCACAACCTTATCATCATTCTTATTACATAAACTGGAGGATAGGCGATGGTGATTATCCAGATATAGAGAATAAGTCTGTTGAAATTGAGAGGCTTATTAAGCAAATTTTAAAACAATATAATTATCAACAACCTTCGCCACATGGTTATTTTAAGATTAATTCAGGTAAAATCACTTTCCAACTAACGACACAAGATGTTGTCGATACTATTTTGGATAATATTGATAAAGCAAATAGTGTAAGAATAAGCTAATCATGGATAGCGTTCTAAATTCATACTCAATATTTAATACTTTTCATTTGCTAACCCTCACCACCCAAAACTCAACTGCGGTACATCCCCATCCTGGCAGATGCCTACCACCAGCCCGACCAGCCGGATGCCTCGGCCTTTTTGGCGGCTCAGCGCTTCTTGCAGCAGGGGCTTGAAGTACTCTTTTTCCAGTTCCGGGTGGGCGTGTTCCACTGTGGTTTGCTGGAAGTCATCGAACTTGAGTTTTACGCCCTGGCGGAGGATGCGTTTGTCGCTTTGTACCCGGGCGAGGCGGGTTTCCAGCTCATCGTAAAGGGATTCAACCACATTCCAGCACTCATCCGGAGTGAAGATATCGGCTGACAAGGTACGCTCCACACCAAGGGACTTTCGTACCCTTTCAGTGACCACACCCCGGCGGTCGATTCCGTGGGAGCGTTGCCAGAGGGAGACCCCGAACTTGCCGAAATGCTGGATCATGGTTTGCTGGTTGCTGTGCTGAATGTCTTCGCAGGTTTTCAGGCCAAGGTCATGGAGTTTGCCAAGGGTGACATGCCCAACACCGGGGATCTTTTCCAGCGGCAGTTTGCGGACAAACTCCGGCAGGTCATCCGGCGTTACCACACAAATGCCATTGGGTTTATTGATATCCGATGCCACCTTGGCAACAAACTTTACCGGTGCGACGCCGGCCGAGGCCGTCAGGTTAAGTTCGCTGGCAATATCCCGGCGGATGGCTTCTGCAATCAGGGTGGCGGAGCCTGGTACAGGGATAAACCGGTGACATCCAGGTAGGCTTCATCCAGCGAGAGCGGTTCGATTTTATCGGTGTAGCGTTCAAATATAACCCGGATTTGGCGGGAAACCTCTTTGTATTTGGCCATATCCCCCCGGATAACTGTCAGGCGCGGGCAGAGCTTTTTGGCTCGGGCGGTAGGCATGGCTGAGCGGACGCCATATTTGCGGGCGACATAGTTGCAGGTTGAGATCACCCCGCGCCGGTTGGCGTCTCCCCCTATCGCCAGCGGAATGTCCTTCAGCGACGGGTTATCACGCATCTCCACGGCTGCGTAAAAGCAGTCCATATCAACATGGATGATCTTTTTTTGGGGTTCGAGTTCAGCTTCGCTCATACTGTATAAATAATCAGTAAACGCAGAACTGTCAATACGGATTTTGGCGAAAACTGCCCGTGAAGCTGAAATCAAAAACTTAGGTGCAAAAAAGCCCCCGCCAGCCGTTAAGCTGTGGGGCAACCCAGACAGAAAGGATGCGGCTGTTGCGCCTGACCGCTAGAGTGCGATCCAGGTCGCTTTGATTTCTGTGTACTTGTCAAACGCGTGGAGAGACTTATCCCGGCCATTGCCGGATTGCTTGTAACCGCCAAACGGCGCGGTCATATCGCCGCCGTCATAGTGGTTGACCCACACCATGCCGGTTCGGAGATCACGGGACGCTTTATGGGCTTTGCTGATATCTGATGTCCAGACCGAGGCAGCCAGCCCGTAATCGGTATCGTTGGCAATCGCAACGGCTTCTTCTGCCGTGTCGAAGCTGATAACCGACAACACCGGGCCAAAAATTTCCTCCCTGGCGATGACCATGTTGTTGTTCACATTGCTGAACACAGTCGGCGCGACATAGAACCCGCCGGTACTTTCCATCACCTGCTCGCCACCGTGCACGAGAGCCGCCCCCTCTTGTTTACCGGATTCAATATAACGGAGCACGGTTGCCAGTTGCTGGCTATCCACCACGGCCCCGTTCTGGGATTCCGGATCCAGCGGGTGCCTGGATGCCAGGATTTCAGCTCCTCGATCACCATGTCAATAAAGGTATCTTTAATGGAGGCTTCCACCAGCAGACGGGAACCGGCGGTACACACTTCCCCCTGGTTAAAGGCGATGGCAGAAGCGGCCGATGCGGCGGCGGCTTTCAGGTCGGGTGCATCGGCAAACACGACATTCGGGCTCTTGCCTCCGGCTTCCAGCCAGACACGCTTCATGTTCGACTGCCCGGCATAAATCATCAGTTGTTTGGCAATTTTGGTGGAGCCGGTAAACACCAGGTATCCACGTCCATATGCAGCGCCAGTGCCTGACCGACAGTATGACCGTAACCGGCAGGACATTGAGCACGCCTTTGGGAATACCGGCTTCAATGGCAATCTGCGCCAGCCGGATAGCACTCAGGGGGGACTTTTCTGATGGTTTCAGGATCACCGAGTTGCCGGATGCCAGCGCCGGGCCAAGCTTCCAGCAAGCCATCAGCATCGGAAAGTTCCACGGGACGATTGCGGCGACCACGCCAACCGGCTCGCGGGTTACCATGCCGATTTCATTGTGGGGTGTGGGGGCCAGTTCATCATAGATTTTGTCAACAGCTTCGCCAGACCAGCGAATCGCCCGGGCGGCCCCGAACACATCCACAGCCTTGGAATAACGGATAGGCTTGCCCATATCCAGGGTTTCCAGCAATGCCAGCTCATCGCCGTTTTGCTCTATCAGGTCAGCAAAACGGATCATCACCTTCTTGCGCTCTGCCGGGGGTAAATGCGCCCACACTCCAGAAGAAAAGGTGTCTCGCGCATTTTTCACTGCCTTGTCAGCATCGGCTTGCTGGCAGCTTGCAACCTTTGTCAGCAGCCGGCCGTCTACCGGGCTGATGCAATCGAATGTTTCGCCAGATTCTGCCGGGGTATATTCACCGTTAACAAAAGCCAGTCCGTTGATGGACAGTGAATCTGCATACCCTTCCCATTCCATACGTGTCTTCATAACCCGCTCCCTGAATAGCCGGCCTGCACTCGTCAAGCCTGTTCCAATTGATAGAAACCCCTGATACGGAAATCATTTTTCAGTGTTTCAATATAATTTACAGATAACCTGCATCTGTTTTTTTAAATGAACAAAAAATGTTTTACCGTTCATTATATTTGACATAGTATGGCAAATATAACCTTGTCGGCAACACTTGTTTAACATCACAACCCAGAAAGGAATCAGCTTATGTCACGCCAGTCCCATTTTGACACCGGAGCGCAACTGGATAACTTCTGGATGCCCTTTACCGCGAACCGACAATACAAGTCCACACCACGCCTGCTGACTAAGGCTGAAGGCATGTATTACACCGACGCTGACGGTAATCAGGTACTGGATGCCACCTCGGGCTTGTGGTGTTGCAATGCCGGTCACGGACGCCGGGAAATCTCGGAAGCTGTCGCCCGTCAGGTTGCTGAACTGGATTACGCCCCTACCTTCCAGATGGGCCACCCTCTCCCCTTTGAACTGGCAGAAAGGCTGGCAGAAATCAGCCCCGGCGACCTGAACAAAATCTTTTACACCAATTCAGGATCGGAGTCGGTCGACACAGCGCTGAAAATCGCGCTCGGATACCAACGCGCCCGCGGGCAGGCTACCCGCACTAAATTCATCGGCCGGGAGCTTGGCTACCACGGTGTCGGTTTTGGCGGTATTTCCGTCGGCGGCATCCCCAACAACCGCAAAACCTTCAGCAGCCAACTGCTGCCCGGAGTAGACCACCTGCCCCACACGCTGGACCTGGAAAAGAACGCGTTCACCCGTGGTCTGCCGGAGCACGGCGCGGAAAAGGCCGATGCACTGGAGCAACTGATTAACCTGCACGGGCCGGAGAATATCGCCGCTGTAATTGTAGAGCCAATGTCCGGCTCTGCCGGGGTCATCCTTCCCCCGAAGGCTACCTCAAGCGCCTGCGTGAAATTACCCTCAAGCACGACATCCTGCTGATCTTTGATGAAGTCATTACCGGGTTTGGCCGGGTGGGCAGCGCGTTTGCCAGCCAACAATGGGACGTCACGCCGGATATCATGACCACCGCCAAAGCCCTGACCAACGGCGCGATCCCGATGGGAGCAGCCCTTGTCAGTGACCGAATCCATGATGCGTTTATGGACGGCCCGGAAAACCTGATTGAACTCTTCCACGGCTATACCTATTCCGGCCACCCGGTTGCCGCTGCTGCCGCCATTGCCACGCTGGATATCTACCGCGATGAAGGCCTGTTCGAAAAAGCCGTTACCCTGGGCAAAGAGTGGGAAGAGGCGGTTCACAGCCTGGCTTCCCTGCCGAATGTCATCGACGTGCGAAACACCGGGCTGGTTGCCGGTATCCAGTTTGCCCCGAGGGAGGACGGCATTGGCAAACGGGGTTATGACATCTTCAGGCACTGCTTCTGGAACGGTACTCTGGTTCGGGGAAGCGGCGACATTATTGCTATGTCGCCACCGCTTATTCTGGAAAGCAAGCACATCGACCAGGCAGTAAGCACGCTGGAAAAAGCAATCCGCGCTGTAAATTGACCGAAACAGGCCAAATGTGAGTTCGACTAAAATCAGGTACTTAATTTGTGCAGCCGGAGAAATGATATTTTCCGGCTCATAAATGAGTAGGAAATCAATAATGGAAACGGTATTTTGATTGGGAGTGGTGTTTTTTTGCCCAGGCCATGCCGACAGGCCCGTCAGCGATAACATCACCACCCTGAATCCGCTCGGTTTACCCACCCACTTGCGGTTCAGTATGAGGAGAGCAGCAGGCCGGAAAGATCCGCAGAAGTGATTCCTGAACCGCTGCCAATTTACAGGAAGTAGTACCACTTTCAGCGACCATGTGGCGTGACGGTGGATAGCGTTAAGAGCAATAGCCATGCAAACAGTACAAGATATTAAATCCCTCAAACACTCGGGCCCCTTTGAAACCCCGTTTAGCCCGAGCCCCCTGAAGGTTGTTCACGGTAACCCTTTACAGCAGATGGTGAACAGTTATTCCAGTCCTTGCGGGCAGTTCAATTCCGGCGTCTGGCAATCCCTGCCGGGTAAATGGAAAGTCAGTTATTCCGAGCACGAGTTCTGCCACATTATTGAAGGTGCGGCCATTATCCGCGATACCGAAGGCAACGAAATGCGTGTGAATGAGGGAGACAGCTTTACCATTCCCGCCGGTTTCGAAGGTACCTGGGAAGTGCTTAAACCCTGCCGGAAAATCTACGTGACCTTTGAGGCAGAGTGATTATTCAACCAAACACTCTCCAAAAGAAAAGCGAGGCTGGTTCAGCCTCGCTTTTTACGTTTCACTGTCTGCCATTTAAATCGACAAACAGAGATATTTCATTTCCAGATATTCCTCGATTCCGTACTTGGAACCTTCCCGGCCAAGGCCGGATGACTTCATTCCGCCAAACGGGGCAACCTCGGTAGAGATCAATCCGGTATTCACGCCCACCATGCCGTATTCCAGCGCTTCCGCCACCTTCCATACCCGCGAAAGATTATTGGCATAGAAGTACGCTGCGAGGCCGAATTCGGTATCGTTCGCCATACGGATAACCTCGTCTTCATCTTTGAAGCGGAACAGCGGCGCCAGCGGGCCAAAGGTTTCTTCCCGCGCAACCACCATTTGCTGGTTCACACCGGTCACGATGGTTGGCTCAAAGAAAGTGCCACCCAGCTCATGGGATTTGCCTCCGGCAATCACCGTCGCCCCCTTGCTGATCGCATCCTCGAGGTGGGACTTCACTTTGTCCACGGCCTTGTCATCAATCAGCGGTCCGGTGGTAACGCCGTCTTCCGTACCCGGCCCGACTTGGAGTTTGGCAACCGCCGCGGCCAGTTTCTCAGCGAAGGCATCATAGACACCATCCTGCACGTAAAGGCGGTTGGCACAAACACAGGTTTGCCCGGCATTGCGGAATTTGGAAATCATTGCCCCCTCGACCGCTTTATCAAGGTCTGCGTCATCAAACACAATAAACGGGGCATTGCCGCCCAGTTCAAGGGACAGCTTTTTAAGGGTGGGTGCGCACTGCTCCATCAGCTTGATACCAACGCCGGTAGAGCCGGTAAACGAAAGCTTGCGCACAACCGGGTTGGCACAGAGCTCACCGCCTACTGCCAGCGCATCACCGGTCACCACACTGAACAGCCCGGCCGGGATGCCGGCCCGGTGCGCCAGTTCCGCCAGTGCCAGTGCTGAAAGCGGGGTTTGCGGTGCAGGCTTCACCACCATGGCACAACCTGCTGCCAGTGCTGGCGCAGCTTTGCGGGTGATCATTGCTGCCGGGAAGTTCCACGGTGTAATCGCAGCGGTTACCCCAACCGGCTGTTTGGTCACGATAATACGCTTATCGCCCTGATGGCCCGGAATGGTGTCGCCGTAAACACGTTTGGCTTCTTCTGCAAACCATTCAATAAAAGAGGCGGCATACACAATTTCACCGCGTGCTTCAGCCAGAGGTTTACCTTGCTCAGCGGTCATCAACTGCGCCAGGTCTTCCTGGTTTTCCAGCATCAGTTCATACCAGCGACGCAGGATAGTGGCGCGCTCCTTGGCTGTTTTTGCCCGCCATGCTGGCTGGGCTTTCTCAGCAAGCTCAATCGCTTTGCGGGTTTCTTCCTCACCCATTACCGGCACATGTGCCAGTACGCTGCCGTCAGCCGGGTTGGTCACCGCTGCTTTTTTGCCGGACAACGCATCCAGCCACTCACCACCAATATAGGCCCGCTGTTTTAGCAAGCTCTTGTCATTTAGTTTCACGTTTGGATTCTCCTGACGTTAAATCCCGAGTTTATCCCGCAGAATAATACCATGCCCCGAGCGCGGAAAACGGCACTCTGAACGTATGCCCGCCCGGAAACGGGTAATGAGGAAGTGATGCAAAGGCATCAAACCGCTTGGCCTGGCCGTTAATCGCCTCGCTGAGCAACTTCCCGGCCAGATGGGTATAGGTTACGCCGTGACCGCTGCACCCCTGCGAGTAATAAATATTGCTGCCTATCCGGCCAACCTGCGGAAGCCTCGACAGGGTCAGGAGGAAGTTGCCGGTCCAGGTATAATCGATTTTTACATCCTGCAATTGCGGGAATGTTTTCAGCATTTTTGGCCGGATAATGGCTTCAATATCGGACGGATCCCTCGCCCCGTAAACGACGCCACCGCCATAAATCAGCCGCTTGTCCGCCGAAAGCCGGAAGTAATCGAGCAGGTAGTTACAATCTTCCACGCAGTAATCCTTAGGCAGCAGGCGCTCGGCAAGTTCATCGCTAAGGGGCTCTGTAGTAATGACCTGAGTGCCGCAGGGCATGGATTTGGCCTGCAGTTCCGGCATCAAGCCACCGAGGTAGGCATTGCCGGCTACAATCACAAAGCCAGCTTCCACCACGCCGTGTTCAGTGACTACCTTGGCTTTTTCACCGGTTTCCACCCGGATAACCGGAGATTGCTCATAGATTTTTCCGCCAAGGGACTCCACTGCCTCCGCTTCCCCAAGTGCCAGATTCAGCGGGTGGATATGGCCGCCGGCTTTGTCGAGCAAGCCGCCGGTGTAGCGCTCCGTCCCGACAACCTTGCGAATATCTTCATCGTCCAGCAGCTCAAGCTGGTCATACCCGTAACGCTCCCAAAGCGCTTTCTGGTGCTCAAGCTCCGCCATCTGTCTGGCATTGAGAGCGGCGAATACCCCGCCATCCTTGAGATCGCACTGAATTCCGTACTTTTCTACGCGCTCACGGATAATCCGGCCTCCTTCAAAAGCCATTTCTCCAAACAGCGCCGCCTGCCCTTTACCGACTATCTTTTCGATAACATCGATATCCCGGCTGTAGCTGTTAACGATCTGTCCGCCGTTACGCCCTGATGCTCCCCAACCGACTTTGGCCGCTTCCACCACGGTCACGGAGAACCCGGCTTCCAAAAGGTGAAGCGCGGACGAGAGCCCGGTATATCCGGCCCCGATAACACACACATCAGTACTGACATCTCCTTCCAGCTTGGGTCTGTCAGGCGCAGGGTTAGCTGACGCCGCGTAAAATGACGGCGCATGTTGGACTTCAGACATGGATAATTCCTTTATATTTTTCCGCTGAAATCAGTTTTCAGCAGCCATCTGTTGCCTCGATTTCAATTCGGCCCGGTGCGCAAAGTACCAGGAGAGGAAGGCAAACAGGGACACCACCAGAATAATCAGGGTCGCCAGCGCGTTGATCTTCGGTGACACACCAAGTCGCACAGACGAGAACACCACCATCGGCAGCGTGGTCGAACCCGGCCCGGAGACAAAACTGGCGATCACCAAATCATCCAGCGACAGGCTGAAACTGAGCAGCCATCCGGCCACCAGCGCCGGGGTAATCATCGGTACAGTAATCACAAAGAACACTTTGAGGGGTCGGGCTCCGAGATCCATGGCTGCTTCCTCAATGGAGAAATCCAGATCCCGCAGGCGTGACGACACCACCACCGCCACATAAGCGGCACAGAAGGTGGAGTGCGCTATCCACACCGTGGTCATCCCACGCTCTGCCGGCCATCCGAAGATGTCGCCCATCTGGACGAACAGCAAAAGCAGAGACAGGCCGATAATGACATCCGGCATGACCAGCGGTGCGGTGATCATGTTAGAAAGCGTCAACCGGGCAAAGGAACGGCGAAACCGGGTCATGACAAAGGCCGCCATTGTGCCTATCACTACTGCCATGGTGGAGCTGAAAAAAGCGATACGCAGGCTGGTCCAGACCGCCTGAAGGATCTGCTCATCTTTGAACAGTTCGGCGTACCATTTCGGTGACAACCCGCCCCAGACCGTTACCAGCTTGGAGGCATTGAAGGAATAAATCACCAATATCAGCATCGGCAGGTAGAGGAACAGCAGCCCGACCCACAGCATGAAGGTTGAAAAGCCCATTCTTTTCATCGGTCTGCCTCCAGCTCTTTGGCCTGATAGTGGTGGAACAGGGTGATCGGGATAATCAGCAATGCCAGCATGATAATCGCCAGTGCTGACGCCACCGGCCAGTCTCGGTTGTTAAAGAATTCCTGCACAGCACCTTGCCTATCATCAGAGTTTCCGCGCCGCCAAGCAGTTCCGGGATAACAAACTCCCCCACAACCGGAATAAACACCAGCATGGAGCCGGCAATCACGCCGCCTTTTGAGAGCGGCAATGTCACCGTCCAGAAAGTGTTGAGGTTGCGTGAACCCAAATCTGCGGCGGCCTCCAGCAGGCTGTTATCCAGCTTTACCAGATTGGCGTAAAGCGGCAGCACCATAAACGGCAGGTAGGCGTAAATAATGCCGATATAGACCGCAAAATTGGTGTTGAGCATCTGGATAGGTTCGCTGATGATCCCAAGCCACATCAGGCTGTTGTTGATAAGGCCGGTATTGCTGAGAATGCCATCCACGCATAAACCCGGATAAGAAACGAGGTCCAGGAAGGCAGCATTATCAGCAGGAGCAGTACGGTTTGCCGGCGAACGGCGCGCGGGCAATGGCGTAGGCCATGGGGTATCCCAGCAACAGGCAACCGAGGGTGGAGAAAAAGGCTATCTTCACCGAGCTGAGATAGGCGGTGTAATACAGCGGATCGTCCAGTATCCAGAGGTAGTTTTCCAGGTTAAATACCGCGGTCAGCACACCGTCGACGTATTCAAACAGTGGCTCGTAGGGCGGGATTGCCAGCGCTGCGGTGGAAAAGCTTATCTTCAGGACAATGATAAACGGGATAGTGAAGAACAGCAGCAGCCACAGATAGGGAAACCCGATGGTGAAATGCCGCCCTTTAGGAAACAGTATCTTTTGTTTCGTCATACGCGCAGCACCACCCCACTGGTGGCCTCCCAACTGATGTAAACCCGGTCTTCCCAGGTCGGGCGGTCAGCCCGGCGCTCAGTGTTGGTCAGGCTGCACATCACCACCTTGTCTCCAGGCAGGCGAATGTAATACACCGACTGCCCGCCAAGGTAGGCGATATCATCCACCACACCTTCTGCCCAGTTGTATTCGTCTGCCGGTTTCTCGCGGCTCATCATGGTCTTTTCCGGACGCACAGCCAGCCAGACGCGTTTGTCCTCGACGTTGGTCGCCACACCGTGCCCCACATAAAACCGGTTTTGCAGGTTATCCGGCTGGATAATGCAGTGGTCGGCCTCGTCGACGGTAATCTCCCCTTCGAAGATATTTACCGAGCCGATAAACTCGGCAATCATCCGGCTGTTGGGGCTCTCATAGATATCCATCGGCGTACCGGTCTGGGCAATCCAGCCTCATGCATAATGGATATGCGTCCGGCCATGGTCATCGCCTCTTCCTGGTCGTGAGTCACCATCACGCAGGTCACGCCGACACGCTCAAGGATCTCCACCACTTCCAGCTGCATCTGAGTACGCAGTTTTTTGTCCAATGCCCCCATCGGCTCATCCAGCAACAGCAGCTTTGGCCGTTTCGCCAATGACCTTGCCAGTGCTACACGCTGACGCTGGCCACCAGAAAGCTGGTGTGGTTTACGGAAGGCGTAGGCTTCCATCTGGACCAGCCGCAGCATCTCATCCACCCGGGATTTGATTTCTGCTTTGGGCAGTTTGTCCTGCTTGAGCCCAAAGGCGATGTTCTGTGCCACCGTCATATGGGGGAACAAGGCATAGGACTGGAACATCATATTAATGGGGCGGTCATAAGGCGGTACGTCGGTGATATCTTCACCGTCGAGGAAGATTCGCCCGGAAGAAGGCTTTTCAAACCCGGCCAGCATCCGGAGAAGGGTCGATTTTCCCGAACCGGAACCGCCAAGCAGGGAAAAGATTTCCCCTTTGTTTATGGTCAGCGACACATCGTCCACCGCCCGGACATCACCAAATAGTTTACTGACCCGGTCAATCTGTACCAGCACCGGTTTATTGTCGGCAGGGCTCACCGCTGCCCCTTCGGTCACAACGCTCATACCATCACTCCAAAAAACACCCTTGCGGGAAGCCGGGAGCAAAACTCCCGGCAAATTCGGCTGTTACTGGCCGGTTTTCATTTTGGTCCATACCCGGGTACGGATACGGTCAATCTTCATCGGCAGCACGTAGGACATAAAGAGATTATCCAGCACTTCAGGGGTTGGGTAGATGGATGGATCGTTGCGCACTTCCGGGTCTACCAGGTCATCCGAGGCAGAGTTCGGGTTGGCGTATGCCACGTAATCGGTAATCGGTGCGATAACCTCAGGGCGCAGCAGGTAGTTAAGGAACACATGGGCATTCTTGGCATTTTTCGCATCCGCCGGGATCGCCATCATGTCAAACCACAGGTTGGCTCCCTCTTTCGGAATTGAATACTTCACCACCTGGCCATTTTCGGCTTCTTCCGCGCGGTAAGCGGCCTGAAAAATGTCCCCGGAGAATCCGAAGGCCAGACAAATGTCACCATTCGCCAGATCCGTGATATAGCGGGATGAGTGGAAGTAAGTGATATAGGGGCGCACCTTTGCCAGCGCCTCGCCAACCTTGTCATAGTCCTTGCGGTTGGTGGAGTTAGGGTCCAGGCCAAGGTATTTGAGCACCTGCGGCATCACTTCATCAGCAGAGTCCAGCATGGCAACGCCGCACTGGGACAGCTTTGAAACATATTCCGGGTTCAGGAGGAGCTCAATGGAATCAACCGGCGCATCATCGCCCAGGATCGCTTTTACCTTTTCCTCGTTGTAGCCGATGCCGTTGGTACCCCACATATATGGCATACCGAACTGGTTGTCCGGGTCTGCGGCATCAGACAATTGCTTGAGCAGCACTTCGTCCAGGTTTTCCCAGTTAGACAGCGCACTGCGGTCAAGCTTTTGGAACGCACCGGCCTTGATTTGCTTGGCGAGGAAGTTGTTGGATGGAACAACGAGGTCGTAACCGGAGTTCCCTGACAGCAGCTTGGCTTCCAGTACATCGTTGCTGTCGTAGACATCATAGGTCACCTTGATGCCGGTCTCTTTCTCAAAGTTCTCCAGGGTATCTTCGGCAATATAGTCACTCCAGTTGTAAATACGGAGTTCTTCCTGGGCCTGCAGCCCGGCCGAAAACATTACGGTGCTGGCAATCAGTCCGATAACACTTGGTTTTACAGGCAATTTCATGACGTCTCCTTGTTAAACAGTACCGGGTTTCTTGGGTTCTCCGGTACCGGGATTTCCCTGGCCGTTTTCCGGCCCTGTCACTGCCCGGCTCGTTGCCTTGCCGGGCGCCTTTCCATAAGGTTATTCTCCAGCTCCCTACGAAAGAGAGCGGATTTTTTCCAGTGTTAAATCAAGGGCTAATTCAGCTTTAGCGATGAGTTCTTCCACCTCTTCACGGGTGATAACCAACGGCGGCGAGATAATCATGGTGTCACCCACAGCCCGCATCACCAGACCGTTTTCAACACTCATATCCCGGCAAATGCCGCCCACGCCAAGCTCACTGTCAAAGCGGGTACGCGTGGCCTTGTCTTTGACAAGTTCCAGCGCCCCGACAAGGCCAACACCCCTTGCCTCACCCACCAGCGGGTGGGAAGCCAGGGCCTGCCAGCGTTCCTGAAGGTACGGTCCAATATCGTCCCGCACGTACTCAATCAACTTTTTCTCTTTAATAATTCTCAGGTTTTCCAGTGCAACAGCAGCCGCCACCGGGTGCCCGGAATAGGTGTAGCCGTGGTAAAATTCGCCGCCTTTTTCTTCCAGCACGGCAGAAACCCGGTCACTGACGATAACGCCGCCCATTGGCATGTAGCCAGAGGTCATCCCTTTGGCTATCGGCATCAAATCCGGCTCAAGTCCGTAGAGGTCAGTACCGAACCACTCCCCGGTGCGGCCAAAACCACAGATCACTTCATCAACCACCAGCAAAATATCGTATTTCGCCAGGATGCGTTTTATCTCCGGCCAGTAGGTTTCAGGCGGTATCACCACCCCTCCGGCCCCCTGAATTGGCTCGGCAATAAAGGCCGCGACGTTGTCTTCTCCCAGATCAAGAATAGCGGATTCAAGCGCTTGCGCCGCTTTAATTCCGAACGCTTCCGGTGAAAGGTCAGCCCCTTCACCATACCAGTAAGGCTGGTCGATATGAACGATACCCGGAATCGGTAACCCGCCTTGCTGGTGCATGGGCTTCATGCCGCCCAGGCTGGCACCGGCAACCGTCGATCCGTGGTAACCGTTGCGGCGAGAGATGATATTAAATTTTTCCGGTTTCTCTTTGGCTGCCCAGTAGTGACGGACCATGCGAAGCACGGTGTCATTGGACTCAGAGCCCGAGCCGGTAAAGAAGACCTGGTTCATATGGGATGGTGCGACGGAGGCGATTTCTTTTGCCAGTTCACTACCGGGGGATGCGCACACTGGAAAAAACTGTTGTAGTATGGCAGCTCCAACATTTGGTTGTACGCCACTTCGGCGACCGAGATCTGCCCGTACCCAATGTTGGTGCACCATAGGCCTGCCATACCGTCGAGAATTTTGTTGCCGTCGCTGTCCCACAGGTATACCCCCTCGGCCCTTACGATCATCCTCGCCCCTTTTTCCCTCAGCGATTTGTGATCACTGAACGGGTGAAGATAATGTGCGTTGTCCATCGCCTGCAATGATTCAGTGTTGTACGTATTCTCACGCCCAAAGTCCTGCATCATTACCCCCTTTTCATCCATTGAAGTTGTCCCGGCCCTTCTGCCGGTCAGTGTGGTTTATACAGTCAGCAGCAGGAACTCTCGTTCCCAGGAGCTGATTACCCGTTTGAAGTTCTCCTGTTCTGCACGTTTTACGGCAATGTAGCCACGGGCAAAACTCTCCCCAAGGTAACTTTCCACCTCCTCGCAATTCTCCATTCGCTCAAGCGCGCTCTCCAGCGTGTGAGGCAAAGACGGGCCACGCAGCTCGTAGCCGCGCCCCTGTACCGGCGGGGTTGGTTTGAGCTCATTCACCATTCCGATGTAACCGCACAGAAGGCTGGCTGCAATGGCGAAATACGGATTGGCATCTGCCCCCGGCAGCCGGTTCTCAACCCGGCGGTTTTGCGGCGAGCAGCTTGGTACTCGAAGGCCGCAAGTCCGGTTTTCCTCGCCCCATTCCACGTTTACCGGTGCTGAGGTATCCGGCAAGAAGCGGCGGAACGAATTCACATTAGGTGCGAACAGCGGCAGCATTTCCGGAATATATTGCTGAAGCCCGGCTATGTGACCATAAAAGAGCTGCGAAATGGTGCCGTCTTCATTGGTAAAGATATTCTTGCCGGTTTCTCGGCTTACGATGCTCTGGTGGAGGTGCATGGCGCTGCCCGGCTCGTTGGTGATGGGCTTTGCCATAAAGGTGGCAACACATTGTGCTTAAGCGCAGCCTCGCGCAGGGTTCGCTTGAACAGAAATACCTGGTCTGCCAACACAAGCGGGTCGCCGTGAAGGAAATTGATTTCCATCTGGGCCGTGCCTTCCTCGTGGATAAGGGTGTCGATCACCAGCCCTGGGTTTCACACCATTCGTACATATCCTCGAACAGCGGATCAAATTCGTTGGCAGCATCAATGGAAAAGGACTGACGCCCGGTTTCTGTCCGGCCGGAGCGGCCTACCGGCGGCTGCAACGGCAGGTCCGGGTCATCACAGCGAGCCGTCAGGTAGAACTCCATTTCCGGGGCGACTACCGGCTGCCAGCCTTTTTCTTCGTAGAGCTTCAGTACCGTCTTCAGGACATTTCTCGGAGAGAGCGGTATCGGGTTACCCATCCTGTCGTAGGTGTCATGAATGATCTGGCGGTTTTCTCGACCGTCCAGGGCAACAGGTAAACCGCATCTTCATCCGGCTTACACATCATGTCGATGTCTGCCTCATCGAGCAGGGAGTAGTAAATATCGTCGTCAACAAAGTCGCCGGTCACTGTCTGCAGCAACACACTTTCCGGCAACCGCAACTCCCCTTCATTCAGGAATTTGTCCACCGGCGCAATCTTTCCCCGAGCGATACCAGACATATCGCTCACCACACATTCCACTTCTGTTATTTCGTTGTCCTTGAGCCATTTCGTCAGCTTTTTCATCGTGTTCTCTCGCGTTCCATCGCCCTGTGGCGACAAGCTTTTCCAAACAATTTAAAAATAGCTGAATAAAAAGGACTTTCTGTGACCTTCCACTCAGGGTGCCACTGAACCCCCAGGGCAAATCCTCTGCTATCCGCTACCGAAAACGCTTCTACAAGGCCATCCGGCGCGGTGGCTTCAACTCTCAGCCCATTCCCAAGACGTTCTACACCTTGGGTATGGACAGAATTGACCTTCGCTTCCGGCTGGCCCCACGCCTCGAACAGCAGTCCTCCGGGTTCTACGTGGATAGTGTGTGAAAGGCCGTACTGGACATCGGCCGGTTGGGTGGTGTCTTCGCGGTGTTCAATATAACGGCCGGTTTCGTGCAATCTCTGGTGAAGGCTTCCCCCCATCGCCACATTCATCTCCTGGAACCCGCGACAAATGGCAAGTACCGGCACGCCGTGTTCTATTGCTGCCGTAACCAGAGGGAGCGTCATGGCATCACGAAACGGGTCGTGCTGGGTGCCTTCCTCGCTGGCCGGGCCGTTGTAGTGGTGCGGTTCAATATTGGAAGGGGAACCGGTAAACATCAGGCCGTCCACCGTGTCCAAAATCTGCTTAATATCAATTACGTCAGCAAGCGCAGGGATAACGAAAGGCATGGCTTCTGCCCCTTCCGTTACCGCTCTCAGGTATTTTTCTCCGGTGATGTGGAAGCGGTGAAGACCAAGCACACTGGTGCAGGCTGTCACACCGACCACAGGCCGTATTCTCTGATTGCTTCCGCTCATTCCTGACATGATATTCCCTGTTAATTGCTTAAAGCAGCAGAACCAACTGATGCGTTTTTGTTCACTTTTTCACACGCTACACGTAAAAAATAAATTACGCAATAGCGACAACTAACATTTTCAAAACTTTTATTTAACATGTAAATATTCATCTTATTCCCCTGTTTTAAAAGGAAATATAGACTTAAAAAATAACGCAATGGCTGTTCGACAAATAAAACAGCAGTATTGACAAGGTATGGTGATTACTATTCACTCAACAGTAACAGAGGTAATGATTAATATTTTTTACATGGACAGGTGATTATGATGCGTTACCAATCTGACAAGGCGCTGTTTACTGAGGAAGATGTGAACTTGCCTTCACCGGAAGAAGCCAGACAGTTTTTGGCAGAACACCCGGAAATTCAGTACGTTGATCTCCTGCTGACCGATATGAACGGGATCATCAGAGGCAAACGGGTAGAACGGAACACGTTGGAAAAGGCCTTCAAAACCGGTATCGCATTACCCATTTCCATCTACGGGATGAACATCAAAGGGACACCGGTCGAGGAGACCGGGCTTGGTCTGGAAATCGGTGAGTCTGACGCTCTTTGCTTCCCGGTTCCCGGTACGCTCTCTGTGGAGCCCTGGCAAAAACGCCCTATCGCCCAACTTCTTATGAGCATGTACGAAAACCGGGAAACCCCCTTTTTCGCCGACCCGAGGATGATCCTGAACCGGGTGCTGCGACAGTTTAAACAGCTGGGCGTGACGCCGGTTTCTGCATTTGAACTCGAGTTCTACCTGATTGATCGCGAATCCGACAACGGCATGCCTCAGCCACCGGTATCTCCCACCACGGGAAAACGCCCTACCAATACTCAGGTTTATTCCCTGGATGACCTGGATGAGCACGCGGACCTGCTGACCGATATTGTTGACATGGCAAAACAACAGGGGCTGCCGGCTGATACCATCATTGCAGAATCTGCGCCGGGGCAGTTCGAAATCAACCTGGTTCATACAGATGATGCGATGGCATCCTGTGACAATACAGTGCTTCTGAAACGGGTAATCAAGCAGGTCGCCCACGCCCACCAACTGGACACCACCTTTATGGCGAAGCCCTATGCTGACCAGGCCGGGAACGGCATGCACGTACACCTCAGCCTGATTGACAGCGAAGGTAACAACGTCTTCGCTGCGTCGGATAACGGTGAGCCCAATGAAACACTGCGTTGGGCGCTCGGGGGTATGCTGTCAATGCTGCCGGAATACATGGCTATCTTGTGCCCAATGTGAATTCATTCCGCCGTTTCAGCCCGGAGTTCTATGTGCCAAGCTCCCCGAACTGGGGGTTTGAAAACCGCACCACGGCACTGAGGATCCCGGCAGGCGAACCGGCTTCCACCCGCATTGAACACCGGGTGGCAGGCACGGATGCCAACCCTTATCTGATGATGGCAGCACTGCTCGCCAGTGTTCAATACGGCATAGAGAATCGAATTGAGCCGCCGGAGGCAATAGAAGGCAATGCCTATACCCAGTCTCCTCCAAGCCTCCCCAATAACCTGAGGGATGCACTCCGGGAGTTGAAAGCCTCCGGGACTATGGCATCGTCACTGGGACGGGACTTTATCGATGTGTACGTCACCAGTAAGGAGAAAGAGTTGGAGGAATTTGAACGGACAATTTCCCTGCTGGAATATGATTGGTATCTGCATACCGTGTAAGGCTCAGTCCAAACAGCGCAGAAAAAAGGGAGACCTGTCCGGGTCTCCCTTTCTTTGTTCTGCTGAATGTCAGAAATTGGCGGGGGTTGTTGTACTGTACAACTTGCACTCTTCGTCGAAGGGATTGCGAAACCTGTGTGGCCGGGTACTTTCGAAGTAATAGCTGTCTCCGGTATCCAGAACCATCACGTCTTCATCGACTGTCAGCTCAAGCCTGCCCGACACAACAATACCTGCTTCCTCGCCTTCATGGCGCAGCATCTCTTCACCGGAGTCAGAACCGGGGGCGTAGGTTTCCAATAACACAGACATGGCGCGGTTTGGGTATTCCTTACCCACCAACTTCATGGAGACATCGTTCGTCCCGATATCGAGCAGATCGTGCTCGCGATAAACAACAGGGATACCGACGCTTTGTGACAAGTCGGTTGAAAAAAACTCCACCAAAGACATCGGGATACCGGACAACACTTTTTTCAGCGAGCTGACAGAGGGGCTGACACTGTTCTTTTCAATCATCGAGATTGTGCTGTTTGTCACCCCAGCCCGCTTGGCCAGTTCGCGCTGTGACAACCCTCTTTGTTTCCTTACTGCTTTCAGGTTTGCTCCGATATCCAATATCCCCGCCTCTCAATCTATTTGCGTTGTGTAGCCGATATTATAAATAACTGTAATAGATTTTGAACATGGAATGATGATCAATAAATCTGACGACACCGCTTTTTGTGACGAACATCGACACTGTGTAAATAATATCAATCATCACATAGCTTGAACCCACGCACTTTGGATTCTCATATTTTGCCAACTGAACATATGCTTCGTTTCATTGCAAAAACAGTATACCTGACGCCAAAGCGACCACATTTTGTGCATTTTATCCTTCACTTCACAATCGGAGGCAGGCTATAGTTTGTAAATTATATTTAACATGATGGATGAATTTGACATGGCTGTCACTCCGTTTGCTCAACCTCATACCCACTCCTACTACGCTGCGTCGACGCGGTACAACGTTGATCACCCCATCCTCGAAGAAAGTATTGAGGCTGACATATGTGTTGTCGGTGGTGGATTCAGTGGTATTAACACTGCCATCGAACTGGCAAACCGAGGGTTTTCTGTCGTGTTGCTGGAAGCCAATAAAATCGGCTGGGGAGCATCCGGGCGTAACGGCGGAGAGCTTATCCGGGGAATCGGTCATGGCATCGACCAGTTTACCAAGGAAATTGGAGAAGAAGGCGTAGCGGCAATCAACCGCATGGGTATAGAAGCAGTAGATATCGTCAAAAACCGAGTCGCTGAGCACAGCATTGATTGTGACCTGGTGATGGGATATTGCGATCTGGCACTCAAGGCCGCCCATATCCGTGAACTGGAAGAGGACTACGAGAGCCTGCAAGCGAGTGGTTACTCACATGAAATAAAGATGCTGTCAAAAGAAGATATGCCGTCTGTTATTGGCTCTGACCGTTACATCGGCGGCATGTTGGACATGGGTAGTGGGCACTTACATCCGCTCAACCTGGTGCTGGGGGAAGCAGTTGTGGCTGCGGAACTTGGTGTTCGAATCTTTGAAAACACAGCTGCTGAGTCCATCACCAAAGGCAACAAACCGGTTGTAAAAACAGCCAAAGGCCAGGTGACCTGCCAGTACCTTGTGCTGGCTGGGAATGCCTACATCGGCCACAAGCTGGAACCTCATATCGGTGGCAAAGTCCTTCCCGCCGGCAGTTATGTCATTGCTACCGAACCGCTCGAAGGCAACCTCGCTTCCTCAATCATCCCGAAGAATATGGCTTTTGCCGATCTGAGCATTGCGCTGGATTATTACCATCTCTCCGGTGATAACCGGCTGTTGTTCGGCGGGCTTTGTACATACTCCGGGAAAGACCCCAGCGATATTACCGCAGCCTTGAGACCGAATATGGAAAGGGTTTTCCCTCAACTTAAAGGGGTAAACGTCGATTTCGAATGGGGAGGCATGATAGGGATAGGTGCAAACCGCCTGCCCCAGATTGGGCGACTGCCGGACGCGCCGAACATCTTTTATGCCCAGGCCTACTCCGGTCACGGTGTTAACGCCACTCACATGGCAGCGAAGGTGATTGCAGAAGCCTTACCGGCCAGGCAGAACGCTTCGATGTGTTTGCCCGGGTAAAACATATGACTTTCCCCGGCGGCCCGCTTCTTCGCTCCCCCCTGCTCGCAATTGGATGACATATCACCGGATAAAAGAGGCATTACAGTAGACGGGTGGAACAAGGGTGAGTGGTGAGTGGTGAGTGGTGAGTGGTGAGATGAATGTATCTCTTAATTCCGTACCTCACTACTCTTAACTCTTAACTCTTAACTCTTAACTCACATCGTCTGCTTGTAAAAATAAAAAAGCCTCCGCACTTTCAAGAGCAGAGGCTTTCAGAACTTTCACGAGTCAGTTAGACGATGCGGTTCTTGTTCCATTCTTCCGCTTTGGCTGCGCGGGCTTCACGCTTTTTACGGGCATCGCATGGTTCAGGGCAATCGCATTCCTTCTCGATACCAATTGAACCCAGGCCGCCACAGCTGCCGCTGATGGTTTTACGTTTGATGATGTAGCCAATAGACATACCCACAATCACCAGCATAAATACCGAAAATGTCACAAGAAATTCAGACATCATTTCACCTTAACGCTTGAGATATGGCTTGAAGGCATCTGATGCAATTTCCTTAAAGCCGTTATCAGTTTTTACAATCAGGAACACCGGAATATTGTTGCGGTTTGCAATTTCCAGCGCCTTTTCAGGGCCCATTACAGTAAAGCCTGTTGCCAGCCCATCAGCAGTCATACAAGACTTATCCAAAACAGTGACCGATACCAGACGGTGGGTAATCGGACGCGCCGTCTTCGGATCTATAGTATGGGAGTAACGAACACCATTTTCCTCGAAATAATTGCGATAGTCACCAGATGTCGCAATAGACATGTCACCTGGCTGGATAATTTCCTGCACGCTGGCTTTTCCGGAAACTGGCTTTTCAATGGCGATACGCCACTTCTGGCCTTCTGCGTTGTGGCCCATAATATGAAGCTCACCGCCGATATCCACCAGGTAGTTCTTCACACCCAGGCTTTCAAGGTAGTTCGCTACCACATCGACACCGTAGCCTTTGGCAATAGACGATAGGTCTACATACAGACCCGGGATATCTTTCACCAGGCTGTTGCCTTCAACTTTCAGGTGCTGGATACCGACATTTTTACGGCGCGCTGCAATCTCTTCATCGGTAGGAACCTGGTCAGGACGCGCTTCCGGGCCAAAGCCCCACAGGTTTACCAATGGGCCGACAGTCACGTCCAGCGCACCATCAGTAAGACCGTTGATGCGGATAGCTTCTTTCACCACAGTCGCAGTCGCTTCGGACACAGGGAAAGGTTCGTTGCTCTTGTGTTGGTTAAATTGGCTAAGCTCAGAATTTTTACGGTAGGTGGACATCTGGTCATTTACCAGTTCCAGACGCTTATCGATTTCAGCCTGAAGCGCCTCTGCATCCGGCAAACCATCTTGCTTAACCAACTTGATGGAATAGTAGGTGCCCATGGTTGACCCTTTCAGGTGGATCTCTTCGGGCTGCTTGCTGCACCCTGCCAGAATCATGCAGCGGCGAAAAGTATTGCTACGTTCTTGAGTGATTTTGCAAATGACAACATGGATTTCATGACTGCTCCGAAATTTGCTTCGGTTTTTATTCCAATTGGATTAATTAGTTGATCAGATAAGGTCTTAGACCTTTTGAATAATCAACTAATTAGTCTAATTGGCATTACACATAAGTTGCATATCCCCAGGGGGTTACATGCAAAATGGCTGACCCAGGGGCCAGCCATTTTCTTGGAGATGACGGAAGGCTTAGCCCCCGAAGTCATCCAGCAGGATGTTTTCGTCTTCAACACCCAGGTCTTTCAGCATGCCGATTACAGCCGCGTTCATCATTGGAGGACCACACATGTAGAATTCGCAGTCTTCCGGTGCTTCGTGATCACGCAGGTAGTTTTCATAAAGCACGTTGTGGATGAAGCCGGTATAGCCGTCCCAGTTGTCTTCCGGCATCGGATCAGACAGGGCTACGTGCCATACGAAGTTGTCGTTCTCTGCTGCCAGATCGTCAAATCTTCTACATAGAACATTTCGCGCTTAGAACGGGCACCGTACCAGAAAGACATCTTACGCTTAGACTTCAAACGCTTGAGCTGGTCGAAGATATGCGAACGCATTGGTGCCATACCTGCACCACCGCCCACGAATACCATTTCAGCATCAGTCTCTTTCGCGAAGAACTCACCAAACGGACCAGAGATAGTCACCTTGTCGCCTTCTTTCAAAGACCAAATGTAAGATGACATGATACCCGGTGGTACGTCTGGGTTATTTGGCGGCGGAGTCGCAATACGCACGTTCAGCATGATGATGCCAAACTCTTCCGGATAGTTCGCCATTGAGTAAGCACGGATAGTGTCTTCTTTTACGATAGACTCGTAGCGGAACAGGTTAAACTTGTCCCAGTCGCCACGGTATTCTTCCGGTACATCGAACTCAGAGTACTTAACATGGTGCGCAGGGGCTTCAATCTGAATGTAACCACCCGCACGGAAAGGTACTGACTCACCATCAGGGATCTGCAGCTTGAGCTCCTTGATGAAGGTTGCCTTGTTATCGTTAGAGATAACAGTACATTCCCACTTTTTAACACCAAACACTTCTTCAGGCAGCTCGATTTCCATGTCAGATTTAACGTTAACCTGACAGGCCAGACGCTCGCCTTCACGTGCTTCACGCTTGCTGATGTGATCCAGCTCAGTTGGCAGAATGTCACCGCCACCGGCCTTTACTTTCACACGGCACTGGCCGCAAGAGCCACCACCACCACAAGCTGATGATACGAAGATGCCGCTACCAGCCAGCGCGCCCAGCAGTTTACCACCGGCGGCTGTTTTGATTGCTTTGTCGGCATCACCATTGATTGAAATAGTGATATCACCTGATGGAACCAGCTTGGATTTGGCGAACAGAATCACCAGTACCAGAGCCAGTACAATCAGAGTAAACATCACCACGCCAAGAATAATGTCCATTGACTATCCCTTATATCGCGGTAAACCCGGTTTACAGTTGAACACCTGAGAAGGACATAAAGCCCAGGGCACACAGGCCGACGGTGATGAAAGTAATACCCAGGCCACGCAGACCAGGAGGTACATCAGAGTACTTCATCTTTTCACGGATACCTGCCAGAGCGACAATTGCCAGCATCCAGCCAATACCCGAACCAAAGCCGTATACCACTGACTCAGCGAAGTTATAGTCACGCTGAACCATGAATGAAACACCACCGAAAATTGCACAGTTCACTGTAATCAGTGGCAGGAAGATACCCAGTGCGTTGTAAAGTGGTGGGAAGAAACGGTCGAGGATCATCTCAAGGATCTGAACCAGAGCCGCGATAACACCGATGAAGGTGATAAAGTTCAAGAAGCTCAGGTCAACTCCTGGGGCCAGCGCACCGTCCTTCAGGATCAGGTTATAAACCAGGTTGTTTACAGGAACCGCAATGGTCAGTACCACGGTTACCGCAATACCCAGACCGAAAGAGGTTTTTACCTTCTTGGATACGGCCAGAAACGTACACATACCCAGGAAGAAAGACAGTGCCATGTTTTCGATGAAGATCGAACGCACCAGTAAGCTAATGTAATGTTCCATTGCGCTCTTACTCCTTAGCTTCTACTTGTTCTGGCTTGTAGATGCGGATAATCCAGATCATAAAGCCGATCAGGAAGAACGCAGAAGGAGCCAGCAGCATCAGACCGTTAGGCTGGTACCAGCCACCTTCAGAAACCAGAGGCAGAACAGACATGCCGAACAGCTTGCCTGAACCCAGCAGTTCACGGAAGAATGCAACTGTGATCAGAACGAAGCCGTAGCCCAGACCGTTACCGATACCGTCGATAAATGATGGCAGTGGAGCAGACTTCATTGCGTATGCTTCTGCACGGCCCATTACGATACAGTTGGTGATGATCAGGCCAACGAATACTGACAGCTGCTTAGAGATGTCGTACAGGTAGGCTTTCAGGATCTGGTCAACCACGATTACCAGTGATGCAATGATCGCCATCTGAACGATGATACGAACACTGTTAGGAATGTGGTTACGAATCGCAGATACGAACAGGTTTGAAAACGCTGTAACGAATACTACGGCCAGAGTCATAACAAACGCTGTTTCCAGCTTGGTTGTTACCGCCAGCGCTGAACACACACCCAGGATTTGCAGGGCAATTGGGTTATTGTCCAGAACCGGGGAAAGAAGATTCTTCTTCAGTTCTTTAGTATCAGCCATTGTTCAGGGCTCCTTCACGAACTTTGGTCAGGAATGGGCCGAAACCGTTATTACCCAGCCAGAAGTCGAAAGTGTGCTGTACACCGTTACCAGTCAGGGTTGCACCGGACAGGCCGTCAATACCGTGGATATCTCCAGGTTGTGCGCCACCTTTTACGATGCGGATAGCAGGCTGACCTTTGTCATCAAACAACTTCTTACCAGCCCATTGTGCACGCCAGCGTGGGTTTTCAACTTCACCACCCAGTCCCGGAGTTTCACCTTGCTGGTAGTAAGTGATGCCACCGACGGTGTTACCGTCAGTTTCAACCGCTACGAATGCGTACATCATTGACCACAAGCCGTTACCGTGCATTGGCAGGATAACTTCGCTGGTCTCTCCCTTGTCGTTTTTAACCAGGTAAACTTTACCCAGGTTTGCACGACGGATGATTTTCGCTACGTCCTGATCAGCAGACAGCTTGATAGATTCAGCTGGATCTTTAGCAGCAGCGCGCTGGTCGTAAACCTTCGCTTCCTCGACGGTACCGACAAAATTACCGGTAGAAAGATCAACCAGGCGTGGCTCGATGAACTTATCGAACGCTTGGTTGATTTGCTTCTTGCCACCATCAACAGTAATACCGGCTACTTGCAGGATGTTACGCTGAACATCCAGCTTGGCATTGTCCTGTTGCAGCGGACGCAAAGAAACCGCAGCCAGTGATACAACCACTGAGCACACCAGGCTCAGGGCGATAACCACTGTCAGCGTCTTTTTAATACTATCGTTATTGCTTGCCATTGCGAGCCAGTCTCCGTTTGATGTTGCTTTCCACCACCAGGTTATCGAACAGCGGTGCAAACAGGTTCGCGAACAGGATTGCCAGCATCATACCTTCTGGATAGGCAGGGTTCGCAACGCGGATCATTACCGCCATTGCACCAATCAGGATGCCGTACCACCATTTAGCTTTGTTGGTGAAAGACGCAGACACAGGGTCAGTCGCCATGAACACCATACCGAAAGCAAAACCACCCAGAACCAGGTGCCAGTGCCAAGGCATGCTAAACATTGGGTTAGTGTCAGATCCGATGATGTTGAACAGCGTCGCAGAAGCAATCATACCGATCATGACACCGGCGATGATGCGCCAGGAAGCGATGCGCATGAACACGATCATTGCGCCACCCAGGATAATCGCAGGGTAGAGACTTCACCGATAGAACCTGGCAGGTTACCAATAAAGGCATCCATCCAAGAGATAGTGTGACCGGTTGCGCCGTTCATCAGTGCACCCTGACCACCTGCAGCCCACTGGCTCAGAGGTGTTGCACCTGAATAACCGTCAGCTGCGGTCCAAACCAGATCACCAGAGATTTGTGCTGGGTAGGCAAAGAACAGGAACGCACGGCCAGCCAGTGCTGGGTTCAGGAAGTTACGGCCTGTACCACCAAAGATTTCTTTGGCAACAACAACACCGAAAGTGATACCCAGGGCAGCCTGCCACAGTGGCAGTGTTGGCGGTACGATCAGGGCAAACAGGATAGAAGTTACAAAGAAACCTTCGTTAACTTCGTGCTTGCGGACCATACAGAACAGCACTTCCCAGAAACCACCAACAATAAATACTGTTGCGTAGATTGGCAGGAAGTAAGTCGCACCAAGAAGCATCTTGCTGCCCCAGCCTGCTTCTGCAGCAGTCATGGTGCCGCCGAGCAACTCAGTCAGCCAGTAGTGCCAGTTACCTGCAACGTGTACAGCCAGCTCTTTCGCATCATACATGCGAGCCAGCGCTTCGATAGCTTGGTTACCGGCGTTGTACATGCCCCAGAACATTGCTGGGAACACGGCAAACCACACCATAATCATGATGCGCTTGAGATCTACTGCGTCACGAACGTGCGTAGTAGAACGGGTTACCAGACCCGGGGTGTAAAAGAGCGTTGCAGCTGCTTCGTACAGTGCAAACCACTTTTCGTACTTCCCGCCTGGTTCGAAGTGCGGTTCAATCCGCTCAATGAAATTCTTCAGGCTCATGGATTACCCTTCCTTATCAATGGTGTCCAGACACTCACGGAGCATCGGGCCATAGTTGTACTTGCCAGGGCAAACGAATGTACAAAGAGCCAGATCTTCTTCATCAAGCTCAAGTGCACCCAGACGAGCAGCGCTGTCTGTATCACCTGCACACAGGTCACGTAGCAACATAGTCGGCTCGATGTCCAACGGCATTACTCTTTCGTAGTTACCGATTGGCACCATTGCACGATCACTACCGTTAGTGGTAGTTGTCATGTTGAACAGTTGGCCTTTGAAGAATGTGCTCAGGAAAGAACGGGTAACAGAGAACTTATTTTTGCCTGGGACAGCCCAGCCAAACAGCTCTTTTTCGTAGCCTTCACGCAGCGCAGATACCTGAGTGTGGTAACGGCCAAGGAATGCGTGAGGACCGTCTGCGTTGCAACCACTCAGTACCGAACCAGAAATAACACGAACGTCGCCAGGCATCAGTTCGTTATTCACCAGCTCATCAGTGCTTGCACCCAGAACAGTACGAATCAAGCGAGGATTGTTTACCGCAGGACCTGCCAAAGAAACAACACGCTCACTAGAGATTTCACCTGTAAGGAACAGCTTACCGATAGCGATAACTTCCTGGTAGTTCAGGTGCCAAACAACATTGTTGGCGCTTGCAGGACGCAGGAAGTGAATGTGAGTACCAACCAGACCCGCAGGGTGCTGACCAGAGAACACATGCTCTTCAACGTTGCTTTGCTTGCTGCGAGGCAGGCTTGCACCACTCTTACACACGAACACCTTGCCGTCAGTCAGGCGAGATACAACATCAAGGCCTGCGACAAACGCGTCCTGATTCTCATTGATAATGAGTTCAGGGTTAGCTGAAAGGGGATTGGTGTCGATAGCGGTCACGAACAAAGCCACGGGTGTTGAGTCAACAGCCGGTACTTTGCTGAATGGACGGGTACGCAGAGAAGTCCACAAACCTGATTTCACCAACTGGTCTACAACAACCTGACGATCCAGGGAGCCCAGTTGAGCGGCTTCAAATTTGTCGAAAGTGATCTGCTCGTCACCTTCAACTTCAATCACAACGGACTGAAGTACACGCTTGGCACCACGGTTGATCTCAACGACCTTACCGCTGACTGGCGCAGTGAAAAGTACACCCGGGTTCTTCTTATCTTCAAAAAGAACCTGACCTTTCTTCACTACATCATCAACGCGAGCATGCATAGTTGGACGCATACCCACGTATTCTTCGCCAAGCAAGGCGACACGTTTGATGGCTGGGCCATCGCTGATAACTTGGGTTGGCTTACCCGCAATGGGGATATCCAGACCCTTTTTTATAGTAATCATACGCACTTGCACTTTATTAACGGAAAAAGAATTCAGTTATTGCGCGATTTTGACACGACTTTCCACTGTCCGGCTGGCGAATCCACCACCAACCGTCGCAACATCCAAGAAACCAACATTTCACATTTTTAAAATGTGGCTGGCTAACAAGCACGGGATTGTATCATCAAGACAAGTTGCGATTCTATGGCTATCAACGTGATAAAGGCTGAATTTTCATGAATACGCGAAGCCTTATTCCGTCTAATTTTTAAGTTGGTCAAATAACCACCAAGACCGCGCTATTTTGCCAAGTTACATTCCCATCACGTCTATCAAAATCAACGAAAAGATTTCCAACAGAATTTAACAAGCAACCGATGAGCACCTGTTTTGGCCGAGAAAAATGAATCACAAAATGTTAATCAAATGTCTCAATGCTTGTTTATTGACCATTTTAGCAACAAGACTTCAATGCCTTGATGCCTCTCTATTCGGTTTTAGAACCACCATGACATGGCGGAGAAACAGGCGCCTGACCGTTTAGGCCGTTCCATTCACCTTCGGTATAGGTATGCATGGCCAGAGCATGAATATCGTTTTTCAGCTCTTCGGACAAAACCTGGTTCACAGCGCGATGTCGGGAAAGAAGGCGTTGGTTATCGAATGCACCGCTTACGATAACAACTTTAAAGTGGCTTTCTGAGCCGGGAGGAACATTGTGCATGAAGCTTTCATTGACGACTTCCAAATGCGCAGGCTTAAAGGCCTCCTGCAGCTTTTCTTCTATTTTTGTTTTTATCATCACCGATAACTTCCTCGCGTGATTTGTGATTTCGGGCTCAAAAATACACCAATGCATGTTCTGATTAGCTAGTTTAGACCCTCGCTACCAGTACCACCAGCGCCCTTTCTTTGACGTAGATTGTATTTATCGACAAATTTGGGACAATATCCCGCCTTACCCCGGCTCCCATTCGTCAGATAAGAAACCATACTCATGAACAGCGCATTTTCCCTTCTCGGGGTTGAGTTCACTCTCAACCGGTTCCCGATACGACAAAATGAAACTCTCCAAGCCTGGGACGCTTCAGATGAATATCTCATTGAACATGCTCAGAACGCTCTCCCTCCTGAAGGTTCAAGGGTTCTCATTCTCAACGACAGTTTCGGCGCACTGAGTTGCTGGTTTGCAAACAAAGGTTACGCGGTTACGCTGGTTTCAGATTCCTATATCGCCCATGAAGCTGCCCGCCAGAACCTTAACCACAATGGCCTGGGAGATATTCAGCACCTCGATTGCCTTGCACCTTTGCCGGAGGATACTGCTCTGGTTCTCTTGCGCCTGCCTAAAAGCCTGCGCTTGCTGACCTGGCAACTCTCAAAGCTCTCCAGGGATCTGCCAGAGGGTATTCCCGTCACTGGTGCGGCGAAGGTACGCGACATTCACACCAGCACACTCAAGTTGGTGGAAGATTATCTGGCGCCTTGCACCACTTCCCTTGCAAAGAAAAAGTCTCGCCTTGTTTTTTGCGACACCGCAAAAAGCAGCAAAAGCTTGCCGGAAACCACTTCTTTCCCAGTGCCGGAATTCAACATGATGCTTCACAATCATGCCAACGTCTTTGCAGGACAGAAGCTGGATATCGCCGCTTATTTGATGTTGCCACATATTCCCCAGAATGCCGGATTTAAGCACATTATTGACTTAGGATGTGGCAACGGTGTGCTTGCTATCCAGGCAGCCAGACTAAACCCTCAGGCTAAAGTAACCTGTGTCGATGAAAGCTTTATGGCTGTCGCTTCAGCAAAGTTGAATATGCAAAATGACCTTGGGTCCGGCGTCAATGCTGAATGGACGGCAAATGATTGTCTGACTGGCTTTGATGCTAACTCAGCCGATTTGATTCTTTGCAACCCACCCTTCCACCAACAGCATGCGGTCACTGATCACATAGCCTGGCAGATGTTCCGTGATGCAAAGCGCGTATTAAACAAAGGCGGGAAATTCTTGGTGATCGGCAACCGTCACCTTGGCTATCATGTTAAGTTAAAAAGGCTATTTGGCAGCAGTCGCGTTATCGCATCGAACGCCAAATTTGTTATCATCGAAGCAAATAAATAACCGGCACTTTTCAGTTAAAGGATGCTAACGACAATGAAAAAACTCATTATTACTTCAGCGCTGTTTTTACTTGCTGCATGCTCAGCGCCACAGCAGCCGACCATTAACCTGGACCTGAAACCGGTAACAACCTCGGCGGTATCTGGTCAGGGCAAGGCGGTTTCTCTCAGCAGTCGCGACCTGCGCACAGCACAGTTTATTGCTGTTGTGGATAACGGCCGTCAACAGGTGCAACCTCTGCAAGCCAGCCAGAATCTGCGCGTTGCTCTGGAGGAGGCATTGTCTAACCAGCTTCGTGCTCAGGGTTTCAACGTAACAGCCGGTGCGAAGGGCACTGTACGCCTGGATATACTGGACGCCCTGGTCAAAGTTGAACACAGCGTGTTTTCCCACCATGTCACCAGCAATGTTCAAATCCAGATTGTTGCTGAGTCTCCAAAAGGCAAATTTGTGAAGCGCTACAACGGCAAATCAGTGACCGAAGGCGCAGGCAGTGCATCCACTGATGACATGGAAGAATCTATCAATAACCTGCTGAATTCTGTCTTAAAAGATGTCGCAGCCGATCAGGAACTGTCGAACTACATGGTTCAAAACTTCTGATAATGCCCCCAAGATCAGCCGTACCGATAAAATCAAGGTACGGCTGATAAAAATATAAATATTCAAATCCAAGTCTCAGTTTGTAGCTTCCTTTTCTCCCTCTTCTTCCCACACTCCTATACTTTGTCTTAAATAAGAGTCATTTATTGAATAAATAAAATAATCATAACCCATTCATTATATTGACATATTTAACATCAAGCGTCAGGGGGGGCAGAGAGTTACCATGTTGAAGTTAGTAGTCAACAATGCGTACTGCGACAAAAACAAAATTTTTGATTTTGTTGAGCTCAAAGCACCTGAGCTGGCACAGCATGCGCTGTCTTTCCTTGATGGTGGCAGTTGGGAAAATCTCAGAAAAACCTGTGCTATCCAACTTATGGGTTGGTGGCGGTTGGATCCTGTTGAGTCAACAGAACCTGCAAACGACTATGAATCTGCTTATTGGCATCTGTTATTTTCAATTGAACGTTATTCGCTCGAAACTATCCTGACTAACTCATTTCTGCAGCATCAAATTCGGGAAGTCTCCGAATACTTGCTTGGGGACGGAGCACTTCCACCGTTTGTACATGGTATTCGTCCCTGAAGCACGCTAGCATAACCGCATGAACTAGCAAAAATTTTGGGGACACGTGTATGGCATGGGGTTGGAAAGAGACCTTCAGAAGCTATTTAGACCGACGCCTGATGTGGGTGTTTATGATGGGATGTGCCAGCGGGTTTCCGTGGGTACTTATCGGATCAAATATGTCCGGCTGGTTAAAAGATGCCGGGCTCAGCCGTGCTGCTATTGGCTTTTTTGGCTCTATTTTCGTTGCTTACACGTTTAACTTCCTATGGGCCCCCCTTGTCGACCGGGTAAAACTTCCTTTTCTCTACACCCGGCTGGGACAGCGCAGAAGCTGGATTATCTTCACGCAATTTATCATTCTCGCCTGTACCCTGGGAATCGCAACCACCAACCCATCGATTAGCCTAGTTTTGACATCGACTCTCGCATTGGGTATCGCCATAGCGTCTGCGACACAGGACATTGCCGTTGATGCGTTCCGTATCGACAGCTTCGGTGAAGACGAAGGCCACAAGATGCCGCAGGCTTCCGCTATGGCCGTCATTGGTTGGTGGACAGGTTATTCCCTGCCCGGCTATCTCGCTTTTATTAATGCAGACAGAATTGGCTGGAACGGAGTCTACCTTGGTATGGCGGGTATCGTCTGCCTGTTGATTGTCTTTACCTTACTGGTAAAAGAACCGGTTACCAACCGTGAAGCATTACAGGCCGATGCCAGTAAGCGGGTTAAAGGCTGGCTTGGTGAAGATTCGCAGGGTTTTAAAGTTTGGTTACTGGTTACCGTTGTTGAACCTTTTGTCGACTTCTTCCGCCGCAATGGCCTGAAAATTGGCATGACGGTATTGCTGTTCGTCTTCCTGTTCAAGGTCGGTGAAGCATTCCTTGGCCGGATGTCTATTGTTTTCTATAAAGAAGTTGGCTTCAGTAACGAACAGATCGGCGAATACTCCAAGCTGATTGGCTGGGGCTTTACCATCTTGTTTACGCTGCTTGGCAGTGCCATTAACGTAAGATTCGGGGTCATCAAAGGTCTGTTGATTGGCGGTATTGCAATGGCCGGCAGTAATCTGATGTTTGCCTGGATGGCTCAGGTTGGACCAAATGAAAACCTGTTCCTGGCAACCATCGTTGTTGATAACTTCACTACCGCCTTTTCTACTATCGCATTTGTCTCCTTCCTGACCTTTATGACCGGAAGGGCATTCTCTGCCACGCAATATGCACTGCTGGCATCACTGGGTAATGCATCCCGAACGTTGTTGTCCTCATTCTCCGGTGCCATGGTTGACTGGCTCAACGGTGACTGGACCCTGTTCTTTATCATCACCACTCTAATGGTGGTTCCAAGCCTGATTATGCTGGTATTTTTGGGCAAACACTTTATAAAAATCACCAAGTCCTAATTTACAGACTGTTACAAACCACCCCGATATTTCATCGGGGTGGTTCAAGCCCACATTTTTCCCATCTATACAGCCTATTGCACTGAATCAAGATCACATTTCAGCAGGTATCACACTGCCAATTAAGTGACTAAAATCACATTACGCAAAGGTTTGCGCATTCATTGCATTCCATATTGTGACGCAAATCCATAGAATTCGCAGCGAATCCCAAGTTATCCGTAGTTTTCCCTGCGGTTAATCATTCAAAAAGCAGTAGTAAGAGGTTACGAATGCGCAAATCTATCGTCGCTCTGAGTGTTCTGGCAGCAACTGCAGCCATCCCTGCCCAAGCTGAATACCTTTACGGTTTCGGTAACATGAGTGTGAACTACCTGGACTGGACTAAGGGCACTGAAACTCGTTCAGGCGGTTTCAAGGAAGATTTCGTATTCCTGGAACTGGAAGGTGGCGCTGGTTTTAACTGGGGTGAAATGTACGGCTTTATCGATCTGGAAAACATCCAGGACGGAGACAACCAGACTGCAACCACCACCAAAGGTTCTATCACTTACAAGCTGGGTCTGGGTGAAACCCGCCTATTTGCACAAACTTATTCAACCCAGAACACCGGCTTCCAGGCACGTAACAACGTACTGGGTCTTTCTTATGCATTTTCCGGCAACGGCTGGTCTTTTAACCCTTGGATTGGCGCGCACCATACTACCACCAACGATTACAACGGTATGAACGGCGGTATGCTGGGTTGGTCTACTTCATACAGCTTCAATGCGTTTGGCGAGAGCTTTATGGTAAGTAACTGGCACGAAACTGAGTTTGGTCGCAATGCCGATTACGTTACTGTTATGAAGAAAGATGAAAACAACAATCTGTTCGATGCCAACGGTGAAACCGATGATCTGTCTTATAACGGTGCGATTGCTTTCTGGTGGAACGCAACTGAATCTCTGACTACCGGCGTACAATGGCGCTATGCTTTCAACAAGCTGGGCGGTGCCGGTAACTCAAATGCTGTTATCTACACCCTGAAGTACAACTTCTAATTCTCTGCAAAAACAGCAAGATTTACACTAGGGCACCTTCGGGTGCCCTTTTTATTCTGCGAAAAACACATGTTATCCTGTTTCCCTGAATTTTTGAGGGATTAAGTTGTGAACATCACTATTGTTGGCGCCGGTGCTATTGGCACCCTCTTTGGTGTCAAATTGGCGAAAAGTGGTCACAGGTACATTTTCTTACCCGACACGAAGAAAAACACATTGAACGCACATTGAACAAGCGGGATTTGGTTAAGTTTCCCTCCAACTCATTACGCCATGCCAACCGGGCAGAGTTGGTTATTGTTACGACCAAGGCCTTTCAGGTTTGCGGAGCACTTCAGCCCTGGCTGGAACATTTTCCACCAACAACAGATATCCTTCTACTTCACAACGGCATGGGCACAGCCCAAAAACTAGAAAGCTACACCAAAACCCACCCGCTCTTCCTGGGTACCACCACACATGGGGCAATGCGTCTTTCAGAGACGGTATTCCAGCACACAGGCCAAGGGGAAACCCGTATCGGAGCCTTTCACCCTGACCTCAATGAACCGGAGTGGCTTGCTGCGCTCAACCATGCTATTAAACCTGTCCTGTGGCACCCCGATATCAACCATGCGCTCTGGTCAAAACTGGCAGTCAACTGCATGATTAACCCTCTCACTGCGATTCACCAATGCAGGAATGGCAATCTGTTGGATAGCGCCTACCAGGAAACCTGGCGATACATGAGTGAAGAAATTGCCTTGATCATGCAGGCCGAAGGCATAAAGACCACTTCTGAGGATGTGCTTTCCCTCGCCCGCAAAGTCGCGCTGGCCACCGCAGAAAATTATTCCTCGATGAACCGGGATATCCACTATCATCGTCAAAGTGAAAACGCATTTATTACAGGCTACCTGCTTGCCCGCGCAGCATTCCACGGCATCGACACGCCTTACAACCGCACACTCTGGCAACAGATAACCGAATTGGAGCAAGGCTATGAGAACACCTAAAGTACTGGTTTGCCTGGCAACAGGAACAGAAGAAATGGAAGCGGTAACAGTCATGGACATTATGGTCCGTGCCGGCTTTGAGATGGTTGCCGCCAGTTGTGATCCGGATGGTGAACTGATGCTGACTGGCTCTCGGGGCATCAAATTGGTTGCCGATGTGCCTCTAGTGAAAGTGGCGGATGACGAGTTTGATTGTATTGTCCTTCCGGGAGGCGTGGATGGTGCGACAACCCTCGGTAACAGCGCCCTTATCCAGGAAATGATTGGCCAACAGCAAAGTGATGACAACTACGTTGCGGCTATTTGCGCTGCCCCGGCTTTGGTCCTGCAAAAGCATGATTTATTCCCCAACGCCTATAAAACCTGTCACCCGGGTTTTATCGACAGCATCCCTGAAGCGCGCAGGAATTCAAAACGTGTTGTCCATGACAGGGAGCACAAGCTGATTACCAGCTTAGGCCCGGGCAGCGCATTGGAGTTTGCGGTTGAAATTGTTTTTGCTCTGGCCGGAAAAGAAAAGGCGCTTGACGTGGTTCGTCCGATGACCACGATGCCAAGTCTGAATTACGAATACAAGTTTACTGAAGGCGATGCGTAACAAGCGTTGAACATACAAAAAACCCCGGCATTCAAACCGGGGTTTTTATCAATTAAATGGAAGGTTAAGGACGGTAAACCTTCACATTTTCAAAACCGTTCTCTTTCAGGTACAACGCCTGAAGACGGCTCATCACACCACGCTCGCAATAGAGCAAATAGGTCTTACTCTGGTCAAGATCACCGAACTTGGTTGAGAGTTTAAAGAACGGAATATGGATGACTTCCACACCTTCCATTTCAAACGGCTTCTCATCTTCTTCTTCCGGCGCTCGGATATCCAGAATAACCGCACCGTCTGATGCGACATCAACCAGTTCTACCTCCGGTGCTTTTTCTCGGCTCACAGAACCAATTTCGCGGATATCCATAACCTTCGCATTCTCCACTACCTGGCGCAGCAGATCGAAGTTAAAGTTCTCTTCCTCTGCTTCCAGCTTCTCCTTCACCGCCTTCACTGTTGGTTTCTTGGAAATAACGCCGCAGTACTCAGGCATTGTCTTGGCGAAATCTTCCGTACCAATGTGGCGGGCCAGCCTGATGATGTCTTCCTTATCCCAGGTAATCAGCGGGCGCAGGATCAGCGTGTCGGTCACACCGTCAATCTGACGCAGGTTAGTCAGGGTCTGACTGGAAACCTGCCCCAGCGCTTCACCGGTAACCAATGCCTGGATGCCGAAACGCTCTGCAGCCATTGAAGCGGCGCGCATAAACATACGCTTCAGAATAACGCCCATCTGGCCATCATCAATTTTCTCCAGAATTTCAGCCACTACCGGCTCAAAATCAATGGAGATAAATTTTACCTTAGCGGAGGAACCGAACTTATTCCACAGGTAATAGGCGGTTTGCTGAACACCAATTTCATGCGCTGCGCCACCCAGATTAAAGAAGCAGTAATGTACCTTGCTGCCACGCTTGATATGCAGGTAGCTGGAAACACCGGAGTCAAAACCGCCGGAGATCAGGCTCAGCACGTCTTCCTGAGTCCCCAGAGGGAAGCCGCCAAGACCTTCAAAACGGTTGATAACCAGGTTGAGGTTTTCTTTGTCCACCTCAAGCAGCACTGTCACGTCCGGGTTCTTCAACTGTACACGGGCTGACTCAACCGCCTGGTTCAGGCCACCGCCAACATAGCGCTCAACATCAATTGAGGTAAATTCGTGGTTACCGCGGCGCTTTGCACGGACGCAGAAAGTCTTGCCTTCGATGTGTTCACGGGCATTTTCCAGCGTCATTTCATAGATATGGTGCAGGTCGTTGAACAGATGCTGTTCCACTTCCAGCACATGGTGGATCCCCGGCGTGTTCACCAGAACGTCCAGAACAACGTCACGCAGCGCATTGTCGCGTGGAGCCACTTCAATGTGGTCACGACGGTTAAACACAGCAACACGATCCGTTTTCTTGGAGAGAATATTGCGAATATTGCTTTCGAGAATCTTGGTAAAGCGCTTGCGAACAGATTCGCTCTTTACCATGACTTCCGGGTGAATTTTTACAATGAATTTCATAACTCGTTACGCCAGGGACCACAACAAAGGTGCGGATTATATACCCAAACGTAACCATAGACCAAAACGTGAACCGGATCTCCCTCAGCTGGGGGATCCGGTTCGGAGGCGTTTACTGCCCCGGTGTTGAAGCGCCCTCGGCGGAGATCTCATCTGAATAGGCGGGTTTGCCCTGCATTATGGCAATATCTACCCGGCGGTTAGCCGCACGGTTTGCCGGCGTATCATTGACAAAACGAGGTTCTGTATCTGCCAGGCCCTCTACGCGCAAACGCATGTGATCGAACCCTCGGACCTTTTCCATCTCTTCTGCCACAGAGACAGCACGCTGCGAGGAAAGATCCCAGTTAGAACGGTACAGCTCTGATTCCAAAGGCTGATCATCGGTATGACCGGAGACCCGGACAATACCCGGGACATCTTTTACCAAATCGGCAATCTGACGGATAAGAGGACGGAATTTAGGTTGAAGGAAGGCTGAGCCGCCGGGAATGCCCCGTTTTCTTTGATACGGATAACCAATTGCTGCCCCAGGTTCTCAACCTCGATGGCACCTTCTTCGATTTCCCGTTCAAGTGCCTGCGTCACCGTCTGTTCCAGCTCAGCCATTGCCTGGCTTTCATCCTGTTGATCGTTCTGAGCCGTTGCCGTGGAGTTCTTACCTCCACTCAGATCGCCGGAATCACGCTGGTTACCACCGGCACGATCGGAATCCCCTTCCTGGAACTCAAGGGTATTCTGAGTCATATCGATAGTCTGCTGCATGATAACTTCGATAGGTGTCGGCTCCGGACGTCCGGGCCGGAATTCCTGCGCAATAATACTGGTGCCTTTGGGAATGTCCTTTACCTCAAGAAGGTTCTGGACACCAAACGCAAACTTCATGGAGCCGGCAATCTGCTTGAACTTCAGTACGTCCATTTCCGAAAACGAAAGCAGGAGTACGAAAAAGCACATCAGCAGTGACATCAGGTCAGCGAATGTACCCATCCATGCCGGTAGCCCGGGGGGGGGACATTTGCATTCTTCTTCCATCTTCCCTCCTTACTCTGCCTCGTCGAGTTTACGTTTCTTCTCGTTGAGGTAGTTCTTGAGGTAACCGTCGATTACACGAGGGTTCTGTCCATTCTGGATCGCAAGCAAACCGTCGAGAATCAAGCGGCGGTTCATTTTTTCCTGGTCTTTACGGAGCGCAAGTTTGTCCGCAATAGGGATAGCGATCATGTTTGCGATAATAGCGCCGTAGAGTGTTGTTAACAGTGCAACCGCCATCGCCGGGCCGATTGCCTTAGGGTCATCCATGTTGGAAAGCATCGCAACCAGACCAACCAGCGTACCAATCATCCCCATCGCCGGGGCAACATCACCCAGGTTACTAAAGATGCCGATACCCATGTCATGGCGCTCTTCCGTCAACGAGATGTCTTTTTGCAGCGTCATATTCACAACGTCTGCATCGTGACCGTCGACCAGCATATCCACGCCTTTTTTCATAAAAGAGTTGGTGACTTCCATCTCTTCCAGCGCCAGGAAACCACCTTTACGGGCAGCGTCTGCCATCTCAACGATCTTGGCAATCAGATCTTCAGGGTCATCCGCCTTAAACATAAAGGCTTTACCCGCGATTTTTGCTGCTCCGAGAAACTGACCCAGGGTGTACTTCATCAGAACAACGAAAAGGCCACCACCGATTACAATCAACGCTGACGGTGCATCCGCAAACATGCTGAGGGTACCACCCAACAGCATTGCCATTACAACGAAAGCAAAAGACCCGATAAGGCCAATTAGCGTAGCCAGATCCACTGCACACTCCCCAAAGGTTTTTTATCTTATTCACGAGAATTCTAACCTATGTGTTTGGTATCGGCAGCACGCTCCCTTAATTTAGTGTTAATCAAGTTCAAATTCTTTGCATAAAGCCTTCGAAACTCGATTTTTATCTCCTTTTCAGGTGGTTGTGGCACAGGATTGACCCCAACTATTTTTCTTGCTGGCCGAAAAAGTAGCAGCCGGCACTGAAAACGCAGATTAAGGCTCAGAATTTGGGCCTCAAGTTTGACCCAACCTGAGTGCTGAGTTAACTTTTGCGCACTAAACGCAATGGTTATGATCATGGCAGCACAGAAGAAACCTGAAAATATGAGCTTCGAGGAAACCCTCGGAGAACTAGATACTCTCGTTGACCAGCTTGAGAAAGGTGAACTTTCCCTGGAAGACGCCCTGAAAAAATTCGAACGCGGCATTTCACTGGTTCGTGAAGGCCAGCAGCGTCTGACTCAGGCGCAGCAGCGTGTCGATATTCTGATGACACAAAGTGACGATGACCCGCTGACTCCATTCGAAGCCGATATCGATGAGTAACCCAATACTGTCTGACTGGCTAAACCATTACCTGACCCGGAGCAATGAAAAGCTGGCTCAGTGCTGGATATCTACGCCCATCAGGGATTGGATCTTGTCAAAGCCATGCGTCATGGCCTGTTGCTTGGCGGAAAGCGCGCGCGCCCGTTTCTGGCCTATTCAACCGGTACTCTTTTTGGTGCTGAGGAGGGCGATATAGATACCGTGGCTGTTGCCGTTGAATGTATCCATGCCTATTCACTCATCCATGATGACCTGCCAGCTATGGATGACGATGCCCTTCGTCGCGGACAGCCAACCTGCCATATCGCCTTTGATGAAGCGACGGCGGTACTTGCCGGGGATGCATTGCAGACGCTGGCCTTTACTGTTCTGGCTACCGGCCCGCTCAGTGAAAAAGCCGAACCATTCCGGGTAAAGATGATCGCTGAACTGGCGCAATCTTCCGGGGCTGCAGGCATGTGCCTGGGTCAGGCGCTGGACCTGGAAGCGGAAGGCAAACATGTTGGATTGGATGCCCTTCAGCAAATTCATGCCAACAAAACCGGCGCCTCATTCGCTGCGCTGTCCGTCTTGGTGCTATGGCCGCCGGTGAGACAGGTGTCCAATACCTGAACCAGCTCGACCAATATGCCGATGCAGTGGGTCTTGCCTTCCAGGTTCAGGACGACATTCTCGATATTACCGGGGATACTGAGACCTTGGGAAAACCGCAAGGCTCTGATCTCCAAGCAGACAAGAGTACGTATCCTTCATTGTTAGGCCTTGAAGGTGCGATCGAAAAAACCCGGGAACTCAACCAAGAAGCACTACACGCCCTGCGTGCGATCCCCTACAATACCGAAAAACTGGAAGCGTTCGCTCAATATGTCATCGAGCGAAAAAGCTAAAAGCGAGCAGAGCGTCAATTTTCTATGACCCTAGATATTTCTAAGTACCCGACACTGGCACTGGCCGACACCCCGGAAGAGCTTCGCACCCTTCCGCGCGATGTGTTGCCGCAGCTTTGTGATGAGTTGCGTACTTACCTGCTGAAATCAGTCAGCCACTCCAGCGGCCATTTTGCCTCTGGCCTGGGTGCGGTCGAGCTGACCGTTGCCTTGCATTATGTTTACAACACGCCGTTTGACCATATCATCTGGGATGTTGGCCATCAGGCTTACCCTCACAAGATTCTGACCGGACGACGCGACAAGCTGCCGACTATCCGCCAAAAAGACGGTCTTCACCCATTCCCGTGGCGTGGAGAGAGCGAGTACGATGTTCTGTCTGTCGGCCACTCTTCTACGTCAATCAGTGCCGGTTTGGGGCTTGCTATTGCAGAAGCAAAGCGTGGTGACAACCGCAAGGTTGCCTGCGTTATCGGTGACGGTGCCATTACTGCCGGTATGGCGTTTGAGGCAATGAACCATGCTGGTGATGTCCACCCGGATATGCTGGTGATCCTTAACGATAACGAAATGTCGATTTCGGAAAATGTCGGTGCCCTGAACAACCATCTGGCCCGCCTGCTTTCCGGGAATTTCTACACAAGTATCCGTGAAGGCGGCAAAAAAGTGCTGTCCGGCGCGCCACCTATCAAAGAGCTCGTCCGCCGTGCAGAAGAGCATCTGAAAGGTATGGTTGCTCCGGGAACGCTGTTTGAAGAGCTCGGTTTTAACTACATCGGCCCCGTAGACGGACATGATGTGGAAGAGCTGGTGAAGACGCTCAAGAATATGCGCAACCTCAAGGGCCCTCAGTTCCTGCATATCGTGACCCGCAAAGGCAAGGGCTACGAACCGGCTGAAAAAGATCCTATCGGTTACCATGCTGTTCCTAAGTTCGACTTAAGCATCGACACCCTGCCAAAGAGCGCTGCCACCAAGCCAACTTTTTCCAAAATTTTCGGTGACTGGTTGTGCGACATGGCAGAAAAGGATGACAAGCTGTTGGCTATCACACCTGCCATGCGTGAAGGCTCTGGCATGGTGCGCTTCTCCAAAGAGTACCCGGAACAGTATTTTGACGTTGCCATTGCCGAACAGCATGCTGTTACACTCGCATCGGGCATGGCCATTGGCGGTTACAAGCCTGTTGTCGCGATCTATTCGACCTTCCTGCAGCGCGCTTATGACCAATTGATCCACGATGTTGCCATCATGAACCTGCCGGTGCTGTTTGCCATTGATCGCGGCGGTATCGTCGGTGCAGATGGGCAGACACACCAGGGTGCCTTTGATATCAGCTACCTGCGCTGTATTCCGAACATGGTGGTCATGACGCCGAGCGATGAAAATGAATGCCGTCAGATGCTGTATACCGGCCATATGTTCGAAGGCCCGGCGGCTGTCCGGTATCCTCGCGGCAGTGCATGCGGTGCGAAAATTGAGCAGGAAATGACTGCATTGCCGATTGGTAAGGGCGTTATGCGCCGCCAGGGTGAAAAAGTGGCGATCCTCAACTTCGGCACCTTGCTGCCGGGCGCACTAGAAGCCGCAGAAACACTTAATGCCTCCGTCGCAGACATGCGCTTTGCCAAGCCGTTGGATGAAGACATGGTCGCTGAACTCGCCAAGACGCACGATGTTCTGGTAACCCTCGAAGAAAACGCCATCGCTGGTGGTGCAGGTTCCGGTGTGATTGAATACCTGATGAAAAAACGCCTGTGCAAGCCGGTTCTTCAACTCGGTCTGCCGGATTACTTTGTCCACCAGGGTACCCAAGCGGAGATCCACGAAGAGCTTGAGTTGGACGGCAAAGGAATTGAAGCACAGATTCGCCGCTATCTTGCAGATTAATCGTAGTTTTTCCGCCAAAAATACCCCGTATAAAACGGGGTATTTTTTGTCGTTTTAACGGCGTTATTTTGTCTTCGCGATGGTTCCCGCTATGGATGTTGTCAACTGCTCCACACCCTTCGACAAGGCAGAAACAAGTGCCTGGTAGCCGCTTTCATCAAGCGGGATCAGGTAAGAGAACTCACGGACATATTCCAGCTCGCCGTTTCCATCCAACACCATCCACTCTCCGGACACTTCAGCGTTTCCGTTGTAGTCGCCGTTAAATGCACTGATTTTTACCTGCAGGCTTGGCAGGCTCTGGGTCGCCATAGCCGGAGTAAGCTCAACCGGCCAGTACGCTTTCTGGTCTGCACGAAGCTCCCGGGTAATGCGGCGGGTAAGCTGGTTGGCAATGCTCTCCCCCCAAAGGTTTTGCTGGGCAATGACAATTTCTGAGTCAGACACTTTGTAGACAAGCCCGGTTCCGGCCAAATAATCTGCCATTTCCACCGGCTGGACTATCAGCAAAGGTTGTCCGTCCCGGGTAACCAGTTGGCTCTGTGCTGCCGGCGTCGGCAACACAAAGGTATTCACAGCAGGTTCGCTGCTCGTCGCACTGCAGCCAGCCAGCGTGAGTAAAACCAACAATACTGAAAGGGTTTTCTTCATCAGTTCTTTCCTTTAGCCGGTACAGGATCTTCGCGCTTGGTATCACCGAAGATCAGAGCATTTGGCTTTTCATTAATCTGGCGCAGCACAGGTTTCAGCTCTGCCATTACATCATTCATATTTGCCAGTGCTTTCTCCAGGTCACGGTACGCCTGAGCATCTGGGCTGAAGCCCTGCAGGGTATCCTGAATCTGTTGAAGGCTTTCACGCACCTCACCCGGAATCTGCTGTGTATCTTTCTGCTTGAGTAATTTATCCAGATTTTTGCCGACCTGATTGAAGGTCTTCAGCGTTTGCTCTGTTGACTTTAACGTACCGTCCATTGAGACCAACATGCTTTCCACAGGCAGAGCGTTCACCTTATTGAGGATACTGCTCACCTGGCGCTGAATTTGGGCAAACCCACCGGCTTTTGTCGGGAACACATCGTATCCGCGGTACTGGTTGAGATAATCCTGCTTGTGCTCGTCTGGGTAGAAATCCGCATCAATATACAGAGCCCCGGTCAGCAGGTTTCCGGTTTTCAGTGTCGCACGGAGTCCATTCTTAAATTCCCGGGCAAAGTTCGCGCGCAGCTCAGATGACGACATCGAAAGCGCCGGATCAAACATCCGCTCAATCTCAATATGTACCAAAACCGGAATTCGCTTGGACGAGAAGCCATCAGTGCGGTTGGAAAGATGCAGCGGCACTTTTTCCACCGTACCAATCCGGATGCCGCGGTATTCCACCGGAGCGCCCGGATTCAGGCCGCGGACAGACTCGCTGAACAGCATCGCAAACTCCAGGTAGTTTTCATACATTTGCTCACGAATCTGCTTCATGTTGTCAAACAGCTGAAATGAGGACATCTGCTGGGTAACGGGTATCCCTTGAGGGGAGCCTTTCGGCACAGAAAAACTCACCCCGCCGGTCAGCAACGATTCGATAGAACCGATATCCACATTGAAGCCTTCGGCATTCAGCTGGAGATCAATACCTGAGGTCATCCAGAAACGAGAACGGGTGCGAACAAGGGCGTCATAAGGCTGGAAGATAAACAGTTGATAAACTGCCTTCTGGCGCTCAATATCGAAACTTGCCTTCTCAACCCGGCCAACGGTATAACCTTCATATAGCACAGGATCACCCACTGACAGCTTGCCTGCCTGGTTGGATGTCAACTGAACACGCAGCCCCTTGGCATCAGGTGGAGCCAACGGAGGCACCTCCAGCATGGCGAAAGCGTGTTGCTCCTCTTTTGCCTTTCCCGGTCTCAATTCGATATAAGAGCCGGACAACAAGGTATCCAGACCAGACACCCCTTCCTTGCCAATACGGGGCTTCACCACCCAGAAAAGGGAATCCTTGCGAAGCAGACCGGCTGCAGATTTGTCAATTTTGGCTTTGAGAACAATGGAATTGTAATCGTCACTGAGGGTAACAGACGTTACCACACCAACTTTGACGCTGCGCGCTTTGATTTCGGTCTTGCCTGCTTCAATACCTTCTGCCGTCTGGACGGTCAGGGTAATTTCCGGTCCCTGGCTACTGATATAGTGATACAGCATCCAAATACCGACTGTCAGCGAGACCAGGGGAATAATCCAAACCGCGGAAAACTTTTTAGTGGTTCTCACGTCTGCGGTTGTTTTTATCGTTTCATTCATGTTCCGCATTTCCAACTAATCCGGGCGTATCTAAGGTCCGGGAATTGCTCTCTGGTTCAGGTGACTCTTCTGCACTTGCCAAAGGCCCCCAAAAAACCCGGGGGTCAAACGCAAGCGCAGCACATATGGTTAATACAACGACCAGAGCAAAATACAGGGCTGCTGGACCCGGGCTGATAGACATCAACCCTTTCAGTTGAACCAGCGCAGTTAAGATGGCTACAACAAAGACATCGATCATTGACCAGCGACCAATGATTTCGGTCACACGGTAATATTTCAATTTGGTTCCGGGATCAACCTCGTTGTCCTTTTCTTGTTTTCCTGCCGAGAAAAAGAGCCAACCGAGGATGAGCATTTTCGTCAAAGGCACGAAAACACTGGCAATAAAGATAATCATTGCAATGGGGTAAGAGCCCATATTCCAGAGAAGAATAACGCCGTCCATGATGGTGGATGTTTCTGTAGTACCCAAACTGGAGGTGTACATCATCGGGTAAAGATTGGCCGGGATGTAAAAAATTATCGCCGAAATGAGAAACGCCCAGCACCATTGGAGGCTTGTACCCGGATCGTAGGCTGGAGCATACTGCCACAGCGAATACAGTTCCCCGGCAAACCACCAACAACCGGATTTATCTGTTCGCAAAGCCCGCAAGGAACATGATTGCCTGACAGGTGTGAGTCACCGGCTTTTACTCCGGTAACGGGATATACCGGGAACAGGTTTTCCCACAACCACTCTTTGTCTATATTCCGCATGCATTTGACGACCAGAACGGTGTAGGCACAAAACGCCCAGAACGAGTACCCCATTCCCACATCTGCCAGTGAGGCAATCTTGACCAGGCTCACAAGCACACCCACCAGGAAAACATCCACAAGCAACCAGGTTTCTATTCGGAAAACCAATCTGCACAACTGCTTAATCAACGCAGGGGAACGCAATGTTTTTTTACCCCTTCGCTGCTTTTCGGCAACATGGAAAAGATACATCAAGGTCGTTGTATACAGCGCCGGAAGGATGATAACTGTAATCAACAGCAACACCGCCAGGAAGTTGTTTCCAAAGTAATGGAATACCCTGACCGCATACATCAGCGATATTTCGTGCTTAATACCCTGCACACTGAACGACATAAAGGGAAACACAGTGCTGAGTAACAACATAACCAGACACGATGAACCATAAGCCATCATCGTGGTATGAGGCGATTCAATACGCTGCATGAGCGTGTGCCCACACCGTGTACAGCTGGCACTGTGCCCCGCATTCATCGGTGGAATTTCGGAAACGAGCCCGCATTCTTCGCACGCTATTAATGTATTTTCAGGCTCTTTTTCTGACATTTTTCGAGGTTTCTCTGGGGAATGAAGCCCGGCTATTATATTCGAAATTTGGGTACGTAAGCACCTGATGTGTCGAGCATTCCTCCCACGTATTCCAGGCAGACTCAACACAACTCGCTACGAAATCACCAAGGGTGTTTTTACCGTAACTCCAACTGTCACTATGATGCAAAAAAACGCGATAAAACAGCATCCAGCTTATCAAAACGAAGACAACAGGTTGTCATGAGGAGGTAAGGAAAACTCGTCATACATGCAGGGGGAAATGCGAAGCTAGGTGAGATAACAGTCGGGAAATTCGATGTTTAACAGAAAGGCCCCGGAGTGACCGGAGCCTGACAATCTGTCACCACCACCCGAACCAGTGGGAGAGGAGAAACATGGTAACGGCTGACATCACTCCGGCCACAATGTCATCCAGCATGATACCGAACCCGCCATGGACATGTTGATCAAACCATTTGATAGGCCAGGGCTTTATCATGTCAAATGCACGGAAGACCATAAAACCTGCCAGGACACTTTGCCAGGAAACGACTGAAACCACACCCATGGTGATCCAAAAGCCAACAAACTCATCCCAGACGATGCTGCCATGATCGTGGACTTCCATATCAGAAGAGGTCTTCCCGCAAAGGTAAATCCCGACCAGCGAAGCAATCGCCACAATGCCCCAGTACGCCGTCACCGGCAGTTGTGTCATCAGCAAATAGAAAGGGACGGCAGCCAGTGTTCCCATGGTTCCCGGTACGACGGCGGAAAGGCCGCTGCCAAACCCGGTAGCCAGAAGGTGGACTGGATTTGCCATACTCAGTTTGTCGGTTGGTTTACTCACTTGTCGCTCCGAAAATGATCATAACCGGCCAAATCCCATTGTACTTCCCGGTTCCCCTGCATCACTTTGAGGCCGCTGCCGGGGCGGATTTGACCAATACAGGTGGCACTCACCCCGCTGTGGGTCAAAGCGCTTTGGACTGCGCCTTTGTTCTGTTCTGAAACCGTAAAGCAAAGCTCATATTCCTCGCCGCTTGTCAGTGCAATACGGCGGGCGTCTTCCACGTTTGCATAGCAGGACAGAAATTCTGCAGACATTGGAAGAAGGTCTGCATCCACCACGCAGAAACGCCGCTTCGGCTTAGGATATGGCCGAGGTCTGAAACCAGACCGTCTGAGATATCCACGCAGGCTGAGGCAATCGATCTCAGGGACTGCCCAGCCAGTACCCGGGGAGTGCGCTTGTAATGGCGCTCACGCAGCACGTCTGACACGCCCAATGTCGCATTTTTGCCGCCAAGGATGGCATCCAGCCCCGCAGCACTGTCACCGAGAGTTCCGGTAACATATACCCAATCTCCGATGGCGGCTCCGCCCCGTGTCAGTGCGGTACCCGCAGGCACCACACCTTGCGCTGTGATCGTTATGGAAAGAACATCACCTTTAGTGGTATCACCACCGATTAGCTGGACATTGAAATATTCAGCCAGTTTGAAAAAGCCATTACAGAATGCTTTCACCCATGCCTCATCCGGCTCGGGCAGTGTCAGTGCAAGGGACACCCAGGCAGGCGTCGCACCCATGGCAGCCAGATCGCTGAGGTTGGCAGCCAGCGCCTTATGCGCGACGAGCTCAGCGGGTGCACAAGCGAGAAAATGGGTCCCGGCAACAAGCGTATCCGTTGTTACCGCCAGTTGATTGCCTTCCGGCACAGTCAGGATTGCGCAGTCGTCGCCGATAGGGACATTGACGTCCCGGCGTGAAACATTTTGCGTTTGGAAGTAGCGCGAAATCAGATCGAATTCACCGCAGGCCATTGCAGTTACCGTTGTTTGTGTTTTTTAGAATAGTTAGAAAAAAGGCCAGCATTGCTGGCCTTTTCAGGATATTACTTTCGAAGAGCTGGAACCAGCTTATCAAGCACACCATTGACGAACTTGTGGCTGTCTTCAGCGCCGAAACGCTTGGCCAGCTCGATAGCTTCGTTAATGATAACTTTATGAGGTACGTCTTCGCGCTTCATCATTTCATACACAGACAGGCGCAGCAGTGCGTGTTCCATTTCATCCAGGTCCTGCAGGGGACGTGAAAGATACGGGCGCATTTTTGCATCCAGCTCTGCGTGATGAAGGGTCACGCCAGTCAGCAAATCGCGGAAGTAATCCACGTCGGTCTCCGGCGCACGCAGCGACGGCTCATCGCCCTGGAACGCTTCTTCTTCATAGCGTCCTGCGCTCAGGAATTGTTGCTCAATGTTGGCAACGTTTTCCTGAGAAATCTGCCAAGAGTAAATGGCTTGCAACGCAAACTGACGGGCATTACGACGTGCGGATGGTTTCACTCTACCCCCTGTTAGGAATCGATCTGGGACAGTACATTAACCATTTCAAGCGCGCTGAGTGCAGCCTCTGCCCCTTTATTACCCGCCTTGGTACCCGCGCGTTCGATGGCTTGTTCAATGGTATCAACAGTCAGGACACCGAAAGCTACCGGTGTATCAAATTCCAGCGCAACCTGTGCAAGGCCTTTATTACATTCACCGGCGACATATTCAAAGTGTGGTGTGCCGCCACGAATTACAGAGCCAATGCAACAATCGCATCGTAACGGTCTGACTTGGCAACACGTTTAGCCACCAGCGGCAACTCGTAAGCACCCGGGACACGAATAACGGTGATGTTCTCTTCGCTGACTTGCCCCATGCGCTTGAGTGCATCAACTGCACCTTCCAACAGGCTTTCGTTAATAAAGCTGTTAAAACGGGAGATAACAATAGCAATCTGAGCATTTGGTGCGGCGATAGCGCCTTCAATAACCTTCATGGGCCTTCCTGTTGAGTATTCTAATCCGGTTAGAAAAACCGCGGGATTCTAGCACAGTTCGGGTGAAAGTCACCAGCCAGTATCCCGCATGATTTAAGGCAGGAGGCATCACCCCCTGCCTAACTGTATTAAATGACTGTCTTTTACCCTGGAAATTCTTATTCGCAGACGTATTCGACAACCTTCAGGCCGAAGCCAGAAAGTGCGTGGTATCGCTTGTTGCTGGATGAAAGCAGCTTCATTTCACCGACACCGAGATCGGCGAGAATCTGAGAGCCCACGCCGACCCGACGGGATGTTCCCTGCCATTTTGCCTTGCGCGGTTCCTGTCCGGCATCTTCCGCTTCAAAGAGTTTCACTTTTTGGATTAAGGAGTCAGTTGTCTCCTCCCGGCCAAGGATGACCAACACGCCACCTTCTTCACCAATCCGCGCCATGGCCTGTTGCAGTGACCAGCTTCGGTCAGCAGAACGATTGGAATGCAGCACATCGGTAAAAGTATCTTGCAGGTGAACACGCACCAGCACCGGCTTGTCAACGACCTCGCCTTTTTTGAGGGCGTAGTGAATCTGGTTGTCGATGGTGTCACGGTAGGTCACCAGATCAAACTCGCCGAACTCAGTAGGCAGCCGGCACTCGGCAACACGTTCGACCGTGGTTTCGTTCTGGTTACGGTATTCAATGAGGTCGGCAATAGTACCCAGCTTGATGCCGTGCTTTTCAGCAAAAATCTCAAGGTCCGGCCGACGTGCATGGTGCCGTCATCGTTGAGGATTTCAACAATCACACCCGCAGGCTCAAAACCACCAAGACGGGCAAGGTCACAAGCAGCTTCTGTGTGTCCGGCTCGTGTCAGCACGCCGCCGTCCTGCGCCATCAACGGGAAGATATGCCCGGGCTGCACCAAATCGGCAGCCTTGGCGTCTTTCGCTACAGCCGCCTGCACCGTTCGAGCACGGTCAGCCGCTGAGATGCCGGTAGTCACACCTTCTGCCGCTTCGACGGATACAGTGAAAGCGGTCGTGAATTGGGCATTGTTGTCTGACACCATTAAAGGAAGGCCAAGCGTCTGGCAGCGTGCTTTGGTCAAGGTCAGGCAAATAAGGCCTCGGCCATGGGTCGCCATAAAGTTAATGGCTTCCGGCGTGATCGCTTCAGCTGCAATGATAATGTCGCCTTCGTTCTCGCGGTCTTCGTCATCCATCAGGATAACCATTTTACCCTGGCGGATATCGTCGATAATTTCCTTTGCGCTACTCAGTGCCATACAACAAGTCCTTCACTCACGAAATCGGGTTATTTTAAAAAGCCGGCTTTTGCCAGTGTCGCCATAGAAAGTCCTGCACCAGCAGGCTCTGCAGCTTTGTCGCCCATCATCAACCGCTCAAGGTAACGGGCGATCACATCCACTTCCAGATTCACCTTGCGGCCAGGCTGGAAGTTGTCCATTGTCGTTTCCGAAGCAGTATGCGGGACGATTGTCAGTTTGAAACGGTTTCCGTCAACCGCATTTACGGTCAGGCTGATACCGTCTACGGTAATCGACCCTTTCTCGGCAATATACCTGGCAAGGTCTTTGGGTGCATCAACCCAGAACTCTACAGCCCGGCCAACCGGCTGACGGGTACTGATGGTGCCTACGCCATCAACATGCCCAGAAACGATATGGCCACCAAACCGGGTCGTAGGCTGCATCGCTTTTTCAAGGTTAACCGGCTCGCCCGCTTTGTAGGAGGCGAAAGCGGTTCGCTTGAGGGTCTCAACGGAAAGATCGGCAACATAGCCGTCATTATTCAGCTTCACTACGGTCAGGCACACGCCGTTAGTGGCAATACTGTCACCTAACTTCACATCCTCCAGTGACATTTTGCCGCTCTGGACAGTAACGGAAATATCGTCACCCTTGGGTGTAATAGTTTTGATGCGGCCAACCGCTTCTACAATTCCTGTAAACATCAGTGTTTCCTGTAACGCCCTGGCTAACAGGCGATACCCAAAAAGTCAGTTAAACCGGGATAGCCCGGATACGGATATCCCTGCCAACCAGGGTCACGTCAGATATATTCAGCTCTGGAACTTCACTCATGGCGGTCAGGCCACGAATCGCAATCAGGCTTCGGCTGTCCGCACCCATCAGTTTCGGTGCCTGATAGAGAATAAGCTCATCCACCAGATTTTGCTCAACCAGCGAGCCGGCAAGGCTTGCACCGGCTTCTACCCAAATATGGTGTAGCCCGTTTTCCGCCAGCACTTTAAGTGCTGCTGTCAGGTCTATACCCTCACTGCTACCCGGAACGATCAGCTGTTCGACTTCATCGCCCCAGTCTTCAGTGCCTTGCTGGGTACGGAGCAACACGACCTTACCCGGCAGTGAAAACAACTGGTGATGCGGTTTCACCCGGTTCTGGCTGTCAATGATCGCCCGTACCGGCTGGTGTAAATTTGCTTTCTGGTAGTCTTTTTGCACACTCTCAGGAAGCTGCTCCCATCTCACATTCAGGGAAGGGTCATCAGCAAGAACCGTGGCACTGGTGGACAAAATAGCACTGCTCATGGCACGGAATACCTGAACATCGCTTCGTGCATCAGGGCCGGTTATCCACTTGCTTTCACCATTGGCTAGCGCAGTCCGGCCATCCAGGCTGGCAGCCAGTTTAAGCTGTACATACGGCATTCCAGAGTGCATTTTTTTGATGAACCCTGGGTTCAGCGCTTCTGCCTCGGCGCTGTATAGGCCAACATCAACCTGAATACCGGCATCCTCAAGCATCTTGATGCCACGTCCAGCAACCTGCGGATTGGGGTCCACCATGGCGCATACAACGCGTGATACGCCGATGTTGATCAGTGCCTCGGCACAGGGCGGCGTACGTCCATAGTGCGAACAGGGCTCAAGCGTGACGTAAGCTGTTGCCCCTTTGGCTCGTTCACCTGCCTGCCGGAGGGCATGGACTTCGGCATGGGGCTCACCGGCTCGAAAGTGGAAACCTTCGCCGATAACCTTTTCCCCTTTGGCAATCACACAGCCGACATTCGGGTTTGGCGCCGTGGTAAACCGCCCTCCTGCTGCCAGTTCAAGGGCGCGGCGCATCATGCGGCTATCAAAATCAGAAAAGGTCTTCACTACTATTTTTCCAACCGGGCGATTTCTTCACCGAATTCCCGGATATCCTCAAAACTGCGGTAAACAGAGGCGAAACGGATGTAAGCCACTTTATCCAGCACTTTCAGTGCTTCCATCACCAACTCGCCAACCATATCAGACGGAATTTCACGTTCCCCGGTCGCACGGATTCGGGATTTAATGGTGTTGATGGCTTTTTCAATGTCGTCAGCACTGACTGGGCGCTTTTCCAGCGCTCGCAGGAAACCGCCACGTAACTTGTTCTCATTGAACGGTTCGCGGTTGCCATTGCTCTTGATGATACCGGGCATCACCAGTTCAGCGGATTCAAAAGTGGTAAATCGTTCGCTGCACGCCAGGCACTGGCGGCGTCGACGAACCTGGTGACCATCTGCCACCAAGCGGGAATCGATGACTTTGGTATCAGTCGCAGCACAAAATGGACAGTGCATTGGGCCTCCTCAATTTATCGAGGGACAGTGTACCCGATTTCCCCTTAAGCAAGAAGGAAGGGAAACGGAAAGCGGGTTCAGATAATTCGCAAAATACAAAAATGGCACCCGCAGGTGCCATTTTGTTTAACCGGTTAAATTTACGCGTAAACTGGCAGGCGCTTACAAATATCAAGCACCTTGTTTTTGGTTGCTTCGATAACCGCATCGTCATCGATGTTATCCAACACGTCACACATCCAGCCGGCCAGCGCCTTGGCATCTTCTTCAGTAAAGCCACGACGGGTGATTGAAGGCGTACCAACACGAATACCAGAAGTGACAAACGGGCTACGTGGATCATTTGGCACGCTGTTCTTGTTAACGGTCATGTTGGCACGACCCAGAGCCGCATCAGCATCTTTGCCTGTGATGTCCTTGTCAATCAGGTCAACCAGGAACAGGTGGTTTTCAGTGCCGCCGGATACGATTTTGTATCCGCGCTCAAGGAATACGCCCACCATCGCTTTAGCGTTATCAACAACGCGTTGCTGGTAAGCAGTGAACTCTGGCTCCATCGCTTCTTTAAACGCAACAGCTTTTGCTGCGATAACGTGCATCAGAGGGCCACCCTGACCACCAGGGAAAACCGCAGAGTTCAGCTTCTTGTAGAGTTCCTCGTCATTGGCACCAGAGATAATCAGGCCGCCGCGTGGACCCGCCAGCGTCTTGTGTGTGGTGGTGGTAACAACATGAGCGTGTGGAACCGGTGTTGGGTAAACACCTGCCGCTACGAGGCCGGCAACGTGGGCCATATCCACAAACAGGTAAGCGCCAATCTTGTCAGCGATTTCACGCAGACGCTTCCAGTCAACAACCTGAGAATACGCAGAGAAACCACCGATAATCATCTTTGGCTTGTGCTCAAGCGCCAGGATTTCAACTTCTTCGTAATTAATCTTGCCTTCGGCGTCAATGCCATAAGGGACAACATTGTACAGCTTGCCTGAGAAGTTAACTGGGGAGCCGTGAGTCAGGTGGCCACCGTGGGCAAGGCTCATACCGAGAACGGTATCACCCGGTTGCAGCAACGCCATAAAGACCGCCGCATTTGCCTGAGAGCCGGAATGAGGCTGCACGTTGGCATAAGTAGCACCAAACAACGAGCAAGCGCGATCAATCGCCAGAGCTTCTGCTTTATCAACAAACTCACAACCTCCGTAGTAGCGCTTACCCGGATAGCCTTCAGCATATTTGTTGGTAAGTTGAGAGCCTTGGGCTTCCATTACACGAGGGCTGGTATAGTTTTCAGAAGCGATGAGCTCAATGTGTTCTTCCTGACGAGCTACTTCTTCCTGAATCGCAGCATAAAGCTCCGGATCGTAATCAGCGATATTCATGTCACGCTTTAGCATCTGTATCTCCTGACTCAGATAATCCTGAAAGTAAAAAAATGAACCCTGAAATGATGAAATTTGCCAGTTTGACGAAGCCAGCAACCACGGGCGCGCAATCGTTTTCGTCACACTTACAATAATGGGGGCTATTCTACAAAATTTGATACGGTTCAGGTAGCGCTAAAAACATTTTTTCATAAGGATTTCGTGGGAAATTCTCATGATGAGTATGAGTTTTTTCATTTTCACTCTCAATGGCACATCGATTCCCCATGATTCCAGCACATGTAAACAGTGAAGGTTTACACCTTGTTCACCTAAGATGACAGTCCATTTCCCTTGTTTTACCAGAGGAACTTCATTCTTGTCGCATTCCTAAATACAATGCCCGTCCCGCCTTTTATCGCGGTATTTTTGGAAACATCCTTTTCCGTTTCCACCAGCCAGTTTTGATGTGATGTAGGGTAGTAAATTGGAAAAAATAAAGCATTCGGCGCTCGAAGACGTCATTGCCATGGCTTCTGCGTGTTTTATCGTCGCACAGGGTGTGTTTTTCCTCCAGCAGGGAGGATTGTTAACCGGCGGTACAACAGGGTTAGCTCTATTGATGGGCCATTACACCGGGTTGTCTTTCGGTAAACTCTATTTTGCCTGCAACCTACCTTTTTACTTTATGGCCTGGTGGCGCATCAGCCGTCGTTTTGCCCTGAATAGCATCCTCTGCGGTGGCGCGGTGTCAGTCATGGTGGACCATATCCCGATGTTCTTCACACCGGCCTCACTTGACCCTGCCTACTGCGCCGTTATCGGGGGCTTACTCTTGGGTGTAGGAATGCTGATGCTGTTCCGCCACCATGCAAGCCTTGGCGGAATAAACGTGCTGGCTGTTTATTGCCAGGAACGGTTCGGCGTCAAAGCCGGTAACGTCCAGATGGTTTTTGACTCTGCCATCCTGATTGCATCATTCTTTATGGTGTCACCTTGGATCATGTTGTGGTCAGTGGCAGGTGCCGTGATTATCAATATGGTACTGACCATGAATCACCGTAACGACAGGTATCTTGTTGTATACGCGAAATAACCGGGATAGCGCCGCCGGAATAAAAGACTTATCCCGGTGGCATAATTCAGACTTATTGCCCAAATTTTCCCTCTTTACTCACCACAATTCCGGACTGTCCACCACTTTATAAAATCACACTTATTCAAGATCTGTTTAAAACAGACGTGTAGCACGCCAATTACTTCGCTTTTTATCAACCATCATTCGATATTATTCAAAAACTCACCATTCAGTTCCGTACCTTGGTTATGCGAAAACCAAAATAAAACGTCTCGGCTACATTTTTGCAACAAGTGGCAGTAATTAAATTAAGCATCTTGTTTCATTCTTTTACCCAAAAAAGCAAATACAAAAACTGAAGCGACATCTCGGCCTACCAGGTGAGGACTATGACTATACAGGAAGTAAGCAAGCCCGCGATTGAATGTCGAAACGTATGGAAGATATTTGGGCACCGTGCGGAGGAAGCACTGGAAGCAGTAAAACAAAGGGGGCTCAGTAAAGACGAGGTTCACAGTGAATTTGATTGCGTTGTCGGTGTTGCCAATGCCTCATTTCAAGCCCATCAAGGCGAGATCTTTTGCATTATGGGGCTCTCCGGCAGTGGAAAATCTACTGGTACGCCACATCAACCGGCTGATAGAACCCACCTCCGGTGACATCCTTATCGGTGACGTTGATATCAATGCGCTGAATCCCGAACAGCTTCGGCAAATCCGTGCCGAAAAAATCGGCATGGTATTTCAGCACACTGCGTTACTTCCCCACAGGACCGTTCAGGAAAACGTGGCTTTGGGGCTGGAACTGCGTAATGTGGATGAACAAAAACGCCTCAGAATAGCCCAGGAAAAACTGGAACTGGTTCAACTGACTGGCTGGGAAGACAGGCTCCCGTCGGAACTGTCGGGCGGTATGCAACAGCGCGTTGGACTGGCACGCGCCATGGCGGCTGACCCGGAAATCTTGCTGATGGATGAGCTTCAGTGCCCTGGATCCCCTTATCCGGCGGCAATTGCAGGATCAGTTCCTGGCACTTTCCAAATCAATGAACAAAACCACCCTGTTTATTACTCACGATCTGGATGAGGCAATTCGTATCGGAAACCGAATCGCCATCATGAAGGATGGAGAAATCGTCCAGATTGGCACCCCGGAAGACATTGTCACCCAACCGGCAAATGAATACGTTGCAGAATTCGTCAAAGACATCTCCAAACTCAAGTTAGTCAGTGCGGAGGCAATTATGGTGCCTCTCGATAAGGTGCAACCTCATCCAGCACTTGATCTGACGGAATGCCCTGTCACCGAACGGGAATCGGACCTGGATCACCTGATTGACCTTGCCGTTGAACATGAACGCCCCATTGTTATTGAAGACAACGGAACCCCAATAGGTATTGTCACAACACAGTTGCTCCTGCGCGGAATTAAAGGGGAAAAACAAAATGACTGACACTTCAAAAGCAACCCACCGTGAAACCGAGCAACTGAAGGCATTCCTGGTCAGCTCCACCGATTACTACACAAACCAATTTACCCAAATAGCAAACGGGAAAACGCTTTCAATCAATTCCGCAGCCATGCTCTGGGGGCCATTGTGGGCGGCCAGCCGTGGAATTTGGGGACTGTTTTGGGTACTGGCAGCCACCGACGTTATAGGGCTTGTCATGATCGGTTCCCAATTGGGTACTGAGTCCCCAAATATCGCCCCCGGCCTCCTGGTATTTCTCGCAGGCAGGCTTTTGGGGGGCTTGCTGCCAACCGGGTTTACCACAACGTGTTTAATCGGTGGAAAATCAACCCCACGGATAACTGTGGCACCAGCACCTACCGGATGTTTACCGGACTGCTGCTCATTGTTGCCATCTACCCCATTACCATCTATCGATTTTGCGCATCAGAAGTTGTCAGCTTTGTAGAGACGTTCCCTCATTCCCGGGCCATTACCAAAGGGACAGCAAAAAGCATTGATGCGACCGTAGACTGGCTGACCATCTCTTTTGAAGGCTTCTTTGAGTCCATAACCTGGACTATCAGGGAGATCCTCAATCTGCTGGAACTGATTTTCATTGGTATTCCCTGGCCGGTGATGACGCTTCTGCTCCTTCTGACCGCATGGAAAATGGCCGGATGGCGGGTTGTCGGGTTCACCGCTTTTGCATTGGCCTATCTTGGAATTTTCGGTTTTTGGGATAAAGCCATGAGTACAATGGCTCTTGTCGGCGCCTCAGTATTCATTTGCCTGATCATTGGTGCCCCTCTGGGTATTTTTGCTGCCAAAAGCCCGCGTTTTAACGCCGTTCTGAACCCCCTGCTCGATCTGATGCAGACCATGCCCAGCTTTGTTTATCTCATCCCGGCAATCGCCTTTTTCTCTGTCGGGAAACCCCCGGCAGTGCTGGCAACCGTGGTATTTGCCATGCCCCCAATGATCCGTCTGACCTGCCTGGGTATCCAGCAAATCGATAAATCGGTGATTGAAGCCATGCAGGCATTTGGGGCAAGTCCGCGACAGATTCTTTTCAAAGCTGAATTACCTCTGGCAGTGCCCGCCATCATGACGGGCATCAATCAGAGCATCATGATGAGCCTTTCCATGGTTGTCGTTGCCGCGCTTATCGGCGCTGGAGGATTGGGCTACGACGTGCTCTTCTCCCTTCAGCACCTAGAAGCCGGGAAAGGGCTCCTCGCAGGCTTGGCTATTGTCCTTTGCGCGATGATCCTTGATCGCATCATTCAGGGACGCCACAAACAGACTCAATAAAAATGTTTGGGGGGACGGCCTCTCCCCTTATTGGTGAATGAGATATCACGTACGACGAAACGTCACTTTACCGTGCAAAAAGAGGGAACCGAATGCATAAGAAAATAACAACTTTGGGCTTGTCCGCATTGTTGGGACTGTCTGCAGCAGCTCAGGCTAAAGAAACTATCGTCATAGGTGAAGTCACCTGGGACGCATCTTTAGCTATCGAGAATGTATTGAAAGTGGTGATGGAAGAACACCTGGATGTCGATGTCGAAATCATCGCTGCAGACCAGGCGGCTATCTGGGCAGCCATGGACAAAGGGAAAGGCAGTATTGATGTCCACCCTGACGTTTGGACCTCTTCACAAACCCAGCCATGGGCCAAATTTGTCGCACCGGGCAGCAAGGAATCTGTCCGGGCAAACAGCACGCCTTACCTCGGCACCGATGGTTTTTTCATCCCCGGTTATATCCAGGATGAGTATGGTGTCAAAACCGTTTATGACCTGGCAAAACCGGAAATTGCCAAGTTGTTTGACAGTGACGGGGACGGTAAGGGCGAGTATTGGCCAGGTGCACCCGGTTGGTCAGGAGTGAAAATCAATCAGGTAAAAGCCAAAGGATATGGTTTTGACGAGTATTACACCCCGGTCATCATTTCAGACTCCCTGGTAAAAGCCCAGCTTAAAACCGCTTACAGAAAGAAAAAGGGGATCCTTTTCTATTACTGGACGCCGGAGTGGATTCACTCAGCTTATGACCTGAGAAAGTTGGAAGAGCCCACGTTTACCGGCTATGCCGGAGACTCCAAAAAAGGGCACGCAGAATATAACCCCGATGGTTGCTACAAGTTTAACGATACCGAAAATTGGCTGGCCGACAGTTCAATTACCTGCGGAGCCCCGACAACGGAAGTTTATGTGGCTTACAGCCGCTCACTGGAATCACGCGCACCAGCTGTCGCTAACTTCCTGAAAAACGTCTCTTTTGACGCAGCGGAAGTCAGCCAGTGGATTTACAGTATTGCTGAGGATGGTGAAGAACCGGCTGATGTCGCGAAACAGTGGGTAGCTCAGAACCCGATGTTATTGAAGGCTGGCTCAGCGAATAACGGCTGTACAGCATTACTGATACCAATTAACCGGGTTGTACCAGTGCAGGTGCAACCTTTTCATTTGCGGGGATGCAATGCCAGAACGTTACAAGTTAAGCCCTTACATGCACCGTTTCGTAGAACAGAGCCTGTCCTATTTTCCGTCAGCTATCACCGCTCAGGCATTGATGCCGAGCGAAAGGCTTATAACCTGATGGCAAACAAGATGTCACTTCCCAGGCCTGCAGAGATTGAGGTCTGTGACAGTGAAATTGGCGGTGTCGATGTACGCACCTATCTGCCGAATGGGCGGGTTCCAACGGGAAGGATTATTTTTGTTCACGGAGGAGGCTGGTATCTTGGCAATCTTGACACCCATGACGCTTTTGCAGCCATCTTTCCAACGATTGCACTGTCGCTGTTACTTCGGTTGATTACCGGCTAGCACCGGAATTCCCTTATCCTGCTGCACTCGATGATGTTTATTCGGTCTATCAGGCACTGCTTAAAGAGGGCGAAATTCCCCCGTTGCTGGTCGGGGACAGCGCAGGTGGAAACCTCGTTGCGGCACTTGGACTCCGGTGCAGAAGCTCGGAATGCCGATGTCCAAAGGGCAGATACTTATCTACATGCCTTGCAAAACCGGGCAGTCTTAAATCCCATAACACCTTGAATGATGCCCCGTTGTTATCTTCTGACTCGATTAACCAGTGTTGGAAGGGTTATCACAATGGCCAGCTTGATGAGTTGGATGAAGAGATGCTGCCGCTGCTCGCCGATTCGTTCGAAGGCCTTCCCCCCGCATCAATCTTCGCGGCCGAATATGACCCTCTAGTGGATGATGCAAAGGAGTTTTTCAAAAACCTGAGGCAGGCGGGAAACCCCGCGCATCTTTGCCTTATCAGCGGCATGGTACATGGTGGGCTCAGAGCACATGGATATGCGCCGGAAGGGGACATTTTTTATAACAAAATCTGCCAGGAAGTAAAAAAAAGACGCTGATCGACTCAGCGCCTATAAACAACACACAACAACTAAGGCTTAAAACCGGGCAACAACGCTTATCAGCGCTGTATGCCTTTTTCTTCCCTGTACTCTTTCAACGTGTTCATAATCCTGATTAAGCAATCGTCCCGCTCCTGGATCAAATCATTGATGGTTGCGCCATTTGCCTGATTGAGGCAGCCCGCAATCATGTCGTCCTTAAGTTGCTGGGTAAGCTCAGGGGCTTCAAGACGGGTCCACGGTTCCTTCAGTGACTCTTCAAAATGATCCAGAAGATGAGCCATGCCCCCCTGACCACCACCAAGGTGGTAGGTCAGGCAATGCCCCATAATGGCCCAGCGAAGGCCCGGTCCGTAGGCGATAGCCTTGTCGATGTCTTCAACTGAACACTCCTTGTTGGCCACCATATGCAGGGCTTCACGCCAGAGCGCTTCTTGCAGCCTGTTGCCGATAAAGCCGGGAAGCTCCTTGTCCATCTTGGCCACCTGCTTTTCGACTGACTCGTAAAACTCCGCCGTCCAGTCCACGACTTCCTGGCTGGTTTTCTCCCCGCCGCACACTTCGCAAAATGGCACGAGGTAAGGAGGTTGAAGGGATGTCCCACCACAAAACGCTCAGGGTGGCGAACCACTTCCGTTACCATATCCGTCATGGCAAAACCGGACGTACTGGAGATGATCACCACATCTTCCGGGGTAATGTCATCCAGTGTGGCAAATAAAGCCCGTTTGTTATCCAGATTTTCCGGTGTGCTTTCCTGAATCACTTCTACACTGGCAGCAAGTTCCTCAAGCTTTCTGCAAAACTGAGCCGGCTCGGCGAAGCGCCCTCCTTCGGGCCCAGCTTTTCCATAGTCGGCCAGATATTATCCACCATGGCCAGTAACCGGTCTTTGGAACCCGGGCCCGGGTCATATGCGACAACATCTTTACCCATGCGTAAGAAATGCAGCACCCAGGCTCCGCCAATTACACCGGTACCAATCGCACCGACTTTTGTCACCTGATTTGGATTAGGTTTGCTCATTGCCCAGCTCCTCACTGTGTGCCGCGCAAGCGGAGTTTTTCCCGAGCTTCAGCAGGATTAAGCACATTGCCACCCATGTTCTCGATGATATTTACTGCGCGTTCAACCAACTGACCGTTGGTTGCCATCACCCCTTTACCCAAATACAGGTTGTCTTCCAGACCGACCCGGACATGGCCGCCAAGAAGTGCAGACTGCGCAGCCCAAGGCAGTTGGTCCCGGCCCAGCGCAAATGCAGTCCAGTTGGTATCTTCCGGCAACATATCAACCATTCCTTTGAGAATTCCCACTTCAGGAGGAGCACCCCACGGGATTCCCTGGCACAGTTGGAACATCGCGTTGTGCTGCAACAATCCTTCTTTTTTCATTTGCAGCGCAAACCAGAGGTTACCGGTATCAAAGATCTCAAGCTCAGCAGTGACGCCAAGTTCTTTAATCCGGGCCGCGCCAACTCTCAACATGTCCGGTGTAGAGACGTAAACCAGGTTGTTGTTGCCAAAGTTCAGGGATCCGCAATCCAAGGTGCAGATCTCCGGCTTTAGCGCTTCAATATGGACAAGCCGTTCAGTCGCGCCAATAAGATCGGTTCCATCACAAAACTGCGTTGGCTTCTCATCCGGCCCGATATACAAGTCGCCACCCATTCCCGCAGTAAGATTGATGATCACATCGCAACTTGAAGCGCGCAGGATCTCACAAACTTCTGCGTACAACTCTACGCGCCGTGAAGCTTGTTTGGTCTCCGGATCCCGGACATGAATATGAGCAATAGCTGCGCCGCTGTTCCACGCTTCAATCGCCGAGTCAGCGATTTCCCTTGGTGTTATTGGCACATTCGGATTACGGCCGGCAGTATCCCCTGCCCCCGTTACAGCACACGTAATGATTACATCCCGGTTCATAGTGGCTCTGTCTCTCACTGTTATTGATGGGTCACTTTTCATCAAATAAGTCATTTATTTGAGGTCAATATTAAAATTACTCAGATAACACGCCGCATATTGATATTTACCGACGAATGATTGACAAAAAACGAACGAATAAATGAGGGACAGGCATTTCAACAGGGGCTTAAAACGCCCCGGAAGTACCCAAAATGGCAGATATCAGGGTTAAACGCATCCAATACAATCAAAGCATCTCAAAATGTTTACTTTCGGATACTCAGGTCGCGGTCAACAAAAGGAGGCACTCCGACAAATTTTCCGTCAGCGTTCCTCGCTGGGTTTTTTGCCAAAGTGTCGGTGATAACTACGGGTAAAATGTGAAAGTGATGCAAAGCCACAGGCCACCGCGATACTGGTCACACTGTCTGAAGTTTGCTGCAACATCCATCGTGCTTGCTCAAGCCGCAAATTACGGTAGTAGGCACTGGGCGTTGTTTGCAGGTAGTGTTTGAACAACCTCTCCAGCTCCCTGTCAGAGATGCCCAGGTGCTCAGACAGCTCCGGAATAGACAGCGGCTCTTCAATGTTGTGCTCCATGAGCTGAACCGCTTCAATAAGGTTTGGGTTGCGTGTATCCAGCCGCTTTTGCAACGACCTTCTCTGAGGGTCATTGTGTTTGCGAACCTGCGTGTAAACCAGCTCGTCAGCCACCGTTGTAGCTAGATCGCTGCCATGCTGGGCTGAAATCAGGTAAAGCATCATATCCAGGCCAGAGAGCGCACCCGGCAGGAAAACCTTTTGCGATCCACCACCAGCAGTTCCTGCACAAAATCCACATTCAGGAAGGTTTCTGCGGTGCTCTGCAAGTTTTCCCAATGGATGGTAGAGCGGTAGCCGTTGAGGATACCGGCAGCAGCAGTTATGTAGGCACCGGTATCCTGGCTGCCAATGTCCGCACCGTGGCTGGCCTGCTGACGGATAAATCCTAGAATCGTCTGGCTGATACTCCCCTGAGGGTTCTCTCCGGACACAACAATCAGCGACTCGCAACGCGCGGCCTCCCGGATACTGGAATGGCTCATGATCTCTATGGCATCACTGCTGGTGACCAGCCCCCCGTGCTCCGAAATCAGCTCCCACCTGTACAACTCTTTACCACTGGCACGGTTAGCGTGGCGCAAAGGATCCAGCATGGCGGTCAGGCCAAACAGGGAAAATCCCGGAATGAGGAGAAAACTGATTTTCTGGGGTTCATCGCTTATGCGGGGGTCAAACATCCTTTTTCCTGCCTGTCTCAAACAACGAGAGTATCGAACCGGATGTTCGACATTTGTCATTAAATATTCGGCTAAACACAAAATCTAACCACCAATCCTAATAGCATTTCCCTGTCAGGAAAATATGAAACCAGCCACTCCAAATATTAGCTTAGGAATAAAAAATGGATTTAAACGTTGTTTTCAAAGGAAATGTAAGACAAGAGTGGATTGACTATAACGGCCACATGAATGATGCGTGCTATGTTTCCGTGTTCAGTTTGGGAATTGATAATTTTATTCTTCAACTGGGCATGGATGAGGCTTACAGAAGCACCCAAAAGTGTTCAATCTTCACCCTGCAAAGCATGGTGCATTACTTACAGGAAGCTTCAGAAAACGATCCGATTAACGTGACAGCACAGTTGCTTGAGCATGATGAGAAAAAACTGCGGATTTTCTTCACAATGTATAACACGGAAAGCGGTGATGAACTGGCCGCCATGGAAACGCTGCTGATGCACATAGACATGGAATCCCACCGGTCCGCGCCTTTCCGCCCACAAATAGCAACGTTTGTTGCCGAGGTTGCCTCCAACCACGCAGCCCATCCGGTTCCTTCACTGGCTGGTCGGGCTATTGATCTCAGCCGGAAAAAAACATCACACCAATAACGCTGAATCTTTCTCGATAATCAAAAAAGGAGAGCCTGGGCTCTCCTTTCCATTCCCGGTAAACCCGGTTTAAATCGCTTCTTCGTCTTCTTCACCGGTACGAATTCGCACTACGCGCTCAACATTGAACACGAAAATCTTACCGTCACCGATTTTACCTGTCTGCGCAGTTTCGATAATGGTTTCCACGCACTGGTCGGCCACTTCATCGCCTACAACGATTTCCAGCTTCACTTTTGGCAGGAAATCAACCATGTACTCAGCACCGCGGTACAGTTCGGTATGGCCTTTCTGACGGCCAAAACCCTTAACCTCAGACACTGTCATCCCTGTGATGCCAACTTCAGCGAGTGCTTCACGCACATCGTCCAGTTTGAAGGGCTTAATAATCGCTTCAATTTTTTTCATCTGGTTAAATCCTTTTGCTTCTTTACCGCAATTCTAATGAACTGCCCAGACAATCGCCAGTTAGCTGAGTAGATATGAGAACAAAAACCGCTGCCGGGGCAGCGGTTTCAGGTCTTGGCTGAACCGGATATTAGCCCAGGTTCACACGGGCATTCCGGAACATACGCATCCATGGACTGTTCTCATCCCAGTCATCCGGGTGCCAGGAGTTGGCAACGGCACGGAACACACGCTCAGGGTGAGGCATCATTATGGTGACACGTCCGTCTGTGGTCGTCAGGCCGGTAATCCCATTTGGTGAGCCGTTAGGGTTAGCCGGATAGGTTTCCGTTACCCCGCCACGGTTGCTGACATAACGCAGCGCCACTGTGCCTGAATGTTCAAGGTCTGACAGGTGGTCAGCACCACGAACCTCAACACGGCCTTCACCGTGGGAAACGGCAATCGGCATACGTGAACCGGCCATACCGTTAAAGAACACCGAATCACTCTTTTGCACTTCCACCAGGCTGAAGCGTGCTTCAAAACGCTCAGATTCGTTGCGCACAAAACGTGGCCACAGGTCAGCACCCGGGATAAGTTCACGCAAGTTGGACATCATCTGGCAACCGTTACACACGCCCAGCGCAAAGGTATCGAGGCGATGGAAGAAATGTGCGAACTGGTCACGGGCCTGGTTGTTGAAAAGGACTGACTTTGCCCAGCCCTCACCGGCACCCAGAACATCCCCGTATGAGAAGCCGCCGCACGCTGCCAGACCACTGAAGGTATCCAGGGTGACATTACCGGACAGAATGTCGCTCATGTGAACGTCAACCGCCTCAAAACCAGCGCGGTCGAAGGCGGCAGCCATTTCCACATGGGAGTTCACACCCTGCTCACGCAATACCGCGACTTTCGGTTTGGAGCCCTTGGCAATAAACGGCGCAGCGACATCGTCCTCAAGCGCAAATGTCAGGTTGACATTCAGGCCCGGATCTTCGGCATCTTTCTTCGCTTCAAATTCTTGCTTGGCGCATTCCGGGTTGTCACGGCGAGCCTGCATCTGAAACGTGGTTTCTGCCCAGATTGTGCGCAGTTCAGTACGGTTCTGATCCAGAACCAGCGCATCACCCTGCCAGACACGAACGGCATCTTCTTCCGTCACCGCACCAAGAACATGGCTGCAATCGCCAAGGCCAAAGCCCTCCAGCGTTTCTACCACATTGTCGACGTCATCCGCTTTCACCTGGATCACTGCGCCAAGCTCTTCGTTAAACAGTGCTGCCAGCGCGTCGTCAGCCGAGAGGGATTCAATATCAACGTCCACACCGGCATGGCCGGCAAATGCCATTTCCGCCAGGGTAACGTAGAGACCGCCATCTGCACGGTCATGGTAGGCCAGCAGTTTGCCATCACGAAGCAGCGCCTGCATCGCATTGAAGAAGCCTTTCAGAAGCTCGGCGTTATCTACATCAGCCGGTTTGTCACCGAGTTGTTTGTAAACCTGAGCCAGTGCCGTAGCACCCAACCGGTTTTGGCCCTGACCCAGATCCACCAGCACCAGAGCGGTGTCACCCTTATCGGTGCGTAACTGAGGCGTTACGGTGTTGCGGACATCTTCCACTCGGGCAAATGCGGTGATGATAAGTGACAGCGGTGCAGTAACCTCGCGGTTTTCACCATCCTGCTCCCACTTGGTTTTCATCGACATAGAATCTTTGCCCACAGGAATGGTTAGGCCAAGTGCCGGACACAGTTCCTCACCCACCGCTTTCACTGCTTCATACAGGCCAGCATCTTCACCCGGGTGACCGGCTGCAGACATCCAGTTGGCAGACAATTTAATACGGTTGAGGTCGCCGATATCTGCACACGCGATATTGGTCAGGGACTCGCCCACCGCCATACGGGCCGAAGCAGCGAAGTCCAGCAGGGCAGTCGGCGTACGTTCACCCATCGACATCGCTTCACCGTGATAGGTGTCATAGCTCGCCGCCGTGACCGCACAGTTTGCAACCGGTACCTGCCAAGGGCCGACCATCTGGTCGCGGGCAACAAGGCCTGTAACGGTGCGGTCGCCAATGGTGATAAGGAAGGTTTTCTCTGCAACCGCCGGAAGGCGCAGCACACGGCGGGTTGCCTCTTCCAGGTTGATGCCGTCACGTACCAGCTCCTTGCCTTCAGCCTTGACGGAAACCACGTCACGATGCATTTTGGGCGGCTTACCGAGCAGAATATCCATTGGCATATCAATTGGCGTGTTGTCGAAGTGGCTGTCTTCCAGCGTCAACTGACGCTCTTCGGTTGCCACACCTACAACGGCATAAGGCGCACGCTCTCGCTTACAGATGGCATCAAACACATCCATGTTTTCTGGTGCTACCGCCAGGACGTAGCGCTCCTGGGATTCGTTACACCAAATCTCAAGCGGGCTCATTCCCGGCTCATCATTTGGTACGTCACGCAGTTGGAACAGGCCACCACGCTCACCGTCATCCACCAGCTCTGGCAAGGCATTGGAAATACCGCCGGCACCAACATCGTGAATAAAGGCGATCGGGTTAGCATCGCCAAGCTGCCAGCAACGGTCGATCACTTCCTGACAACGGCGTTCCATTTCTGGGTTCTCACGCTGCACAGAAGCAAAATCCAGATCTTCAGCAGACTGGCCGGATGCCATGGAAGAAGCCGCGCCGCCACCCAATCCGATATTCATCGCCGGGCCACCCAGCACAATCAGGCTGGCACCTACCGGGATTTCTTTCTTCTGAACGTGCTCATCGCGGATGTTACCCATACCGCCGGCAATCATAATTGGCTTATGGTAACCACGTACTTCCTCACCGTTGTGGGAAGCAACTTTTTCTTCATAGGTACGAAAGTAACCGAGCAGGTTCGGACGGCCAAACTCGTTGTTGAAAGCGGCGCCACCAAGCGGGCCTTCGGTCATGATCTCCAGGGCGCTGACAATGCGTCCCGGCTTGCCGAAATCTGTTTCCCAAGGTTGCTCAAAGCCCGGGATACGCAGGTTGGAAACCGTGAAACCCACCAAACCCGCTTTGGGTTTACCACCGATACCGGTTGCACCTTCATCACGGATCTCACCGCCCGAGCCGGTTGAGGCACCCGGCCAGGGGGAAATCGCCGTCGGGTGGTTGTGGGTTTCCACCTTCATCAGGATATGGGCATCTTCCTGATGGTAAGTATACTGGCGGGAATCCGCATCCGGGAAGAAACGGCCGACGTTGGAGCCGGTCATTACCGCAGCATTGTCCTTGTATGCTGAAAGAACGTATTCACTGTTCTTTTCATAAGTATTCTTGATCATCTTAAACAGTGACTTTGGCTGATCGACACCGTCAATCGTCCAATCAGCATTGAAGATTTTGTGTCGGCAGTGCTCAGAGTTAGCCTGAGCGAACATCATCAGTTCGATGTCATTCGGGTTCCTGCCGAGCTTGGTAAAGCTCTCTACCAGGTAATCAATTTCATCTTCTGCCAGCGCCAGCAAGTGATACATTGGCCTCTTCCAGCGCTTTACGGCCACCGCTAAGCACATCTACTGCACTGTAAGGGGCAGGTTGTGCTTCGGTAAACAGCACACCTGCTGCTTCCAGGTTATCCAACACAACTTCCATCATACGGTCGTGAATGAGACCTTTAAGCACCACCATTTGCTCGGCACTCAGAGCTTGGGAAGCCTCAACATAGTAAGCCGTACCGCGTTCAAGGCGCTTGATGGCGGTAAGGCCACAGTTGTGGGCAATATCGGTGGCTTTAGATGACCAGGGGGAAATGGTACCGGGACGCGGGGTGACGACCAGAAGCGTACCTTCAGGAGCGTGCTCTGCCAGGGTCGGGCCGTACTTGAGCAGGCGGGCGAGTTTTTCCTTCTCTTCGTCGCTGAGAGGAGCCTCCAGGTGGGCAAAATGCATAAACTCGGCATAAATACCGGTGACAGGCAGACCGGCCTCAAGGCAGCTTTCCAGCAGTTTATTCACCCGGAACTCAGACAAAGCGGGGGAACCACGCAAAATTTCCATGTGTCAACGTCTCTCGGTTTAGCGGTGTGTGATAGGTAACATTGGAGTGGCCGCCCGTTTTTCCATCCGTTCAGCCACTTCAATGTCACCGGTTTTCCGGTTCCGAAGGGTGTCGGCCGCCATTATAGGGGAAAACAAAGTGTGACGTAACAGATAACGCAACCGTTTGCGTGATTTTTTTTCATCCGTTTTTTACCGCCCGGATAAACAAACGCCGTCCCAGCTTTACTAATCACAACTTTGCCTCAATCATCCGCTCTGGTATAAATCCCTCATGGCATTTGCAAGAGTCATCTGATTGAAAAGAAGTAAGCTCCATCACTACCTTTCTTACCTGCTCATTGCGGTATTTGTTACAGCCCTTTCCGGCTGTGACTGGCGCTATGACGACAGAACTGAGCTGGAAAAAATCCGCGAACGCGGCATCCTGCGTGTTGGCACCCTCAATAACCAGCTTTCTTACTATATCGGTTCAGAAGGCCCGACTGGTCTCGACTATGAACTGGCAAAGCGTTTCGCTGACGTGCTTGGCGTCAAACTTGAAATGCAGCCTATCTTTACTCTTTCCGGGTTGTTCCCGGCACTAAAGCGCGGCGATGTCGACCTCATTGCCGCCGGGTTGACGGTGACACCTGAAAGACTGGCTGAATTCCGCCCGGGGCCGGCCTACTACTATGTCAGCCAGCAGGTGGTATACAAAAAAGGGCATTGGCGGCCACGCGACATCGATGAATTAAACAAGGACGATGCTTCACTGGTTGTGGTATCCGGCTCCAGCCATGAGCAGACACTGAACGAAATCAAAGCCGAGCACCCTTCCCTGACCTGGGAAGCGATGAAAGACGGCGATGATGATTTACTGCTCAAGCAAGTGGCATTGGGAGACATTGATTTCACCATTGCCGACTCTATCAGCATTGCCCTGGCTCAGCGTATCTACCCGGATATTGCCCTGTCACTGGAGTTGACCGAAGACGAACCGGTGGCCTGGTTCCTGCCAAAAGGCAAGGACGACAGTGTTTACGCGTTGATGATTGAGTTCTTCGGTGACATGAAACAGAGCGGACAGCTCGACACGCTGGAAGAAAAGTACTTCGGCCATGTCGACAGCTTTGACTACGTGGACACCCGCGCCTTCCTGCGCGCCATTGAATCCAAGCTGCCCAAATGGGAGCCTTTGTTCAAGCAATATTCCCGCGATTTTGACTGGCGCCTGCTTGCTGCGGTTTCCTACCAGGAATCACACTGGAACCCACGGGCCATCTCCCCGACCGGTGTGCGCGGCATGATGATGCTCACCCTGCCGACTGCGAAGTCTGTTGGCGTGAAAAACCGGCTTGACCCGGAGCAGAGTATCCGAGGCGGTGCAGACTATCTGCACAAGATCCTCAAACGCGTACCGGACAGCGTCAATGAGCATGAAAAAATCTGGTTCGCCCTGGCATCCTACAACATGGGATTTGGTCATATGATGGATGCCCGACGCCTGACAAAAACCCAGGGTGGTGACCCGGATTCATGGACGGACGTCAAAAAACGGATACCACTGCTTACCCAACGCAAGTACTACCGCCAGACCCGTTACGGCTATGCACGCGGCCATGAAGCGCTGAACTACGTGGAAAATATCCGGCGCTACTACCAAAGCATCATCGGGTTTGAGCAGGCACACAGAACGGAGATAAAAAGCGAGTTTGTGGTAGAAACTGAAGAAGGCCTGCAAACCATCGTCGCTCCCGAGGCTGAACCTGCAACGGCTGATGCCGGCGAAGGCAAACCGGCACCTGGCAGTACCGAACCTTCCGATGAAAACATGGTAGCAGAGGAACAAAAAGCAGAGACTGACGGCGCTCAGGCAAAGGATGAAAAAGCAAAGCCTGAAACCACTGAACCTGCCGACAAAACCAAGGCCTGACTCACTGCGGGATGTACCGGATGTACATCCCGTGTTCCATTGCCTGTCCATCTTCCTTTACGCGAATAAATCACATCCCAGTCATCTGCGTTTGCCATAAAACTGTCATCCGCCTAGTTTAGAAATGTTTGGGACAAACAAAGAGAACAAGGATAGTAAATGAAAAGAAAGAACAGCCTGAACGTCGGCTCGCAGCGCAGAAATAACCTCAGAGCCCGCGCACAGGCATCCAGCACCCGCCGTAAACGCCTGCGTTCTAACATGCACAAAAAGGTACTTTGGCGTCACCGCCTGTTTGCCACCCAGGAATTTGCAGAAGGCCCAGTGCCCTTCCTGGTAAGCGAGCGCTAACCCTCAGCCTGCTTCCGGGCTGCTTTTTCCGCTTTTTTCTCCGCCCGGCGACGCCGGAAGAATGCCTGAAGCTGTTCCCGGCATTCTTCTTCCAGCAAGCCCCCTTCAAACACTACATGGTGATTGACGCCTTCATAGCTGAGCAGGTTCATCACCGACCCGGCTGCCCCGGTTTTTAAATCCGGTGCGCCAAACACCACCTTCCCGACCCTGGCGTGCACCATTGCGGCTGCACACATTGGGCAGGGTTCCAGAGTCACGTACAGTGTGGATTCCAGCAAACGGTAATTTTCCAGCACCATCCCGCCCTGACGCAAAGCCATCATTTCAGCATGGGCTGTTGCATCATGCTGGCCAATGGAACGGTTCCAGCCTTCACCGATGACCCGGCCTTCATGAACCAGTACCGCACCAACAGGCACTTCGCCTTCTTCCTCAGCTTTTGCTGCCAGCTCGATGGCTCTTTGCATATAAATGGCGGGATGGGTGTCTGTCATTCTGCGTCTCTGTGTTCGTCAATCGTCATTTCAGGGCAGCGGATTATAGCGAGTTCAGCGCTTCTCCGACAACGAAGCTGCCAAAAACTCTATCAGTTTCCTCACCCGCATAGGTAAGCTGCGCCGCTGAGGGTAAAGCGCCCAGATACCTTCCGCTTCCGGTGCCATGTCGTCCAGCACCGGCAGGAGCTCCCCGCTGGCAATATAATCATCAACATAATAATCCGGCAACTGCACTACCCCGATACCTTTCAGTGCCGCATCAAGCAGGCCTCGCCCGCTGTTATAGGTGACGGTACCGGTCACTTTCACGTTCCGCTCTTTCCCCTCTGAATGAAAACGCCAGAACGGGTGGTTGCCAAGCAGGCAGTTGTGATCGCGCAAGTCTTCCAGCTTTTTCGGAATACCATGTCCTTTTTTGTAGGCGGGCGACAGGCAGACATGCTGGCGTCTGATTGCCAACCTGCGGGCTACCAGGCTTGAACTTGCCAGTGGGCCAAGGCGAATAGCCAGATCGTACCCGCCTTCAACCAGGTCCAGTTGCTGGTTGGTGAGCTCAACCGTTGCCTCTACGCCCGGATACATCTGCATAAAATCATTGAGCAGCGGAAGAATATACTGTTCGCCGTACGTCACAGGGGCAGTCAGTTTGATTGACCCACAAGGCTTTTGTTTCCGGTTCAGCAGTTCCTGCTCTGCTTCCAGCAAACCGTTTAACACTTCCCGGCAGTGCCGGTAATAAATTGCGCCTTCATCCGTGAGTGACACTTTACGGGTTGTGCGGTTCAACAGCCGGATATCAAGCCGTTGTTCCAGCTTGGCAACCATCCGGCTGACATGCGCCACCGACGATCCCAACTGTATAGACGCAGCCGTAAACCCGCCTGTTTCTGCAACGGCAACAAATTCTGTCACCCCTTCCAGTGCACCATTATTACAATCCAGCAAAAGTGATTTACTCGTAGCCTTAATTATCAATCGGTAGCGAACAATTACAATCGATACAAACCAATAACCCAGGTATTCCGAACATATGGGAGCTTTCCATAACTTCAGGCGCTTGGGCATCAATCCCTTAGCTGTCGCAATTACTGTCCAGACTGACGTAGCGAACTAGGACTAATTTTTTAATTAGGGATCATACTTTACTAAGTTAAACGGATTTCAGGAGAAGATGTGAATGGCTGATAAATTTATTAAATCCCGCGCTGCTGTTGCCTGGGGCCCGAACCAACCACTGTCCATTGAAGAAGTTGATGTGATGATGCCAAAGGCTGGCGAAGTGTTGGTGAAAATTATTGCCACCGGAGTCTGCCACACAGATGCATTCACCCTTTCAGGCGAAGATCCGGAAGGTATTTTCCCATCAATTCTGGGACATGAGGGCGGTGGTATCGTACACGCTATCGGTGAAGGTGTTACCAGCGTGTCGGTCGGCGATCATGTTATTCCTCTGTACACCCCTGAGTGCGGTGAATGTAAGTTCTGTAAATCAGGCAAAACCAACCTTTGCCAGAAAATCCGGGAAACCCAGGGCAAAGGGTTGATGCCAGACGGTACTACCCGGTTCTACAAAGATGGTGAGCCTATCTTCCACTACATGGGCTGTTCAACCTTCTCCGAGTACACCGTCCTGCCGGAGATCTCCCTGGCAAAAGTGAACCCGGAAGCACCGCTGGAAGAAGTGTGCCTGTTGGGTTGCGGCGTTACAACCGGTATGGGTGCTGTTCTCAACACAGCTAAAGTTCAGGAAGGTGACACCGTGGCGGTATTTGGCTCGGTGGTATCGGCTTATCTGCAATTATCGGTGCCCGCATGGCCAAAGCCGGCCGCATCCTGGGGATCGACATCAATGAAAGCAAGTTTGAGCTGGCAAAGAAACTGGGGGCGACTGACTGCATTAACCCGAAAGAGTATGACCGCCCAATCCAGGATGTCATTGTCGATCTGACTGACGGTGGCGTGGACTTCTCCTTTGAGTGCATCGGTAACGTTAACGTCATGCGCTCTGCTCTCGAGTGCTGCCACAAAGGCTGGGGCGAATCCGTGATTATCGGTGTTGCCGGTGCCGGCCAGGAAATCTCAACCCGTCCGTTTCAGTTGGTGACCGGCCGGGTATGGCGCGGTACTGCATTCGGTGGCGTGAAAGGCCGCTCTCAGCTTCCGGAGATTGTGGAGCAGTACCTCGACGGCCAGTTCAGGCTGGATGACTTCATCACCCACACCATGGGCCTTGAAGATATCAACGAGGCCTTTGAGCTGATGCACTCCGGTAAGAGTATCCGCAGCGTTATTCACTACTGAGTCAGAACATTGAAACCATCAGCACGCCCTGTCCCCGGGGCGTGTTTTTCTTTTCGGAAAGGATATACGCCATGTCTTTAACCCTGGTTTCTTCAACAAAGTGCTTCGGCGGTTGGCACCAGCAACACAGCCATGAATCCAAGGTGCTCGGCTGTACCATGCGCTTCGCCGTCTACCTTCCACAGCAGGCCGCAGAAAAACGTGTTCCTGTGCTCTACTGGCTTTCCGGCCTGACCTGTACCGATGAAAACTTTATGCAAAAAGCCGGTGCCATGCGGGTGGCTGCAGAGCTGGGTATTGCGATCGTCGCCCCGGATACCAGCCCAAGGGGCGAAGGCGTGCCTGACGATCCGGAGGGCGCCTATGATTTCGGCCTTGGTGCCGGCTTTTATCTAAATGCCATGCAGGCCCCGTGGGATCAGCATTACAAGATGTACGACTACATCACGGACGAGCTGCCAAATCTTGTGGAATCTGAATTCCCGCTTAAACCGGTTCGCAGCATCAGCGGGCATTCAATGGGCGGGCATGGCGCAATATCCATCGCACTGAAAAATCCGCTCCGGTACCGTTCAGTATCGGCGTTCAGCCTATCTGCCACCCGATGGATTGCCCTTGGGGCCAGAAAGCGTTTTCCAACTACCTCGGCGAAGACAAAGAGAGCTGGAAAATCTATGACAGCGTCGAACTGATGAAAGACTGGCAAGGTGACCAAGATCCGCTTCCCTTACTGGTGGATCAGGGTGACGCAGACAACTTCCTGGCAGAGCAGCTGAAACCGGAAACCCTGCAAATGGCAGCCGCCGCATCAGGCTACCCGCTGGAAATCCGTATGCAGCCCGGCTATGACCACAGCTACTTTTTCATTTCCACCTTTATCGGAGAGCATCTTCGGTTCCACGCTGAGCACTTGCTTAAAGATTAAAAATAGCCAGCAGGCATTTACCTGCTGGCGTTTTCTTGGGCTTGAGTTTCAGGGTGTCCGCTTAGCGGGGCATCGGTGCGACAGTATTTCTTTTTAGTAATTGTGTATTAATCATTCTCAGCATGACCCAGCCTGTTTTCAGTTGCAGCACAACCAAAGGCAACAATGCCAGAAAATGTGCCACGCTGTATTTTTCTATAATGCCGTTTCCGATCAGCGCGTAATTGACAAAGAAAAAACCAAACACCACCAGCGCCACACCGGGACAAATCAAACCAAATGTTGCCGGGTTGCGGTTTGGGCCATTCACGTAATTATCAAAATATTGGTTTGATTGCATAATAAAGTAGCCGAATAAACCAATCATAAGCTGAAGCCCCAGCACCGCGCTCATCACAGCCAGAAAAAGGCTGTTTTCCAGGGTGGATGCAAAATTATGATGCAAGCCCATGGTGTAGCGAAGGAAAGTGATACCCAGCAAGGTGAGAATCGGGATAAGAATCCACAGCGTGGGTGAGCCTTTCACGTCCAGCCCCTGGCGAAGAATGTCTTTAAATCCGATCACAAACCATACCAGAGAAAGAACACCGGTAAGGGTTGCAAACGCTGCGGACAAGAACAACGAAAGACCACTGACCAATGGGCTGTGACTCATTGCGCCCGGTGCCGCCAGCCCTACCGCAATCATCGCAAAGGTGAACGGCGCCAGCAGTTGGCTGAAGTTGTTGTTTTGTTCACTGTTAAAATCGCCGTTGACCATCAACCGAATCAGGTATTTGCCGTAAAGCGTCAATGCCCAGGCGCCAACCGCAGTAAACACCAGGGTTGCAACAGGGAATAACGCCTGAATGACGTCCCACAATCCCGGAACAAACAATGAGCCAAGAATAAACATCATGTTAATAGACATTGCGACAGTCAGCGGTAAGGCCATTTGCGTTACTTCGGCATTGCCCTGCTTCAAGGCGCGGTATTCGTCTGTCCCCTTAAAGCGTTTCCATTGTTTCAGGTTCCAGGCAAGTAAGGAGAAATGAAGGGCCGCGAGCAGCACGATAACAACCAGGGAGACGGATATCAGGAATGAATTGAGGTCTCCCCGCTCAACGATCGGCAGCCAGTGCATCAACGCTGCCATGGGTGTGCCTTTATGAGGGACGAGAAACATCAGGTACATAAAAAAGGATACCGCCATGCCTCCTGGCCCCAACGCAGCCAGAAAGTACAGTGGTGAGTAATTGTGTGTAAATTGACGAAATCGCATAACGGCTCCTTGTGTTCGTTTTTTCATCAACACCACAACTATAAATTAGATTTTTCTAATTCGCAATTTTCTTTATTAGATAAAACTAATTTGTTTATCCAACAGCTTCCTAAAAACAAAAAGCCCACCTGAACACAGGTGGGCTTGTCGTCTCTGAGAGCGGTCTTACAGGCTGTAAGTGTACGGAGCCTGAATACCCAGAGGCAGACCCAGCGTCCAGTACGCCAGCAGGAACAAGGTCCAGCCGATCAGCATCGCGATAGAGTAAGGCATCATCATAGAAGCCAGAGTACCGATACCGGTGCTCTTCACATAACGCTGGCAGTAAACAACAACCAGTGGGAAGAACACCATCAGAGGCGAAATGATGTTGGATACAGAGTCACCCACACGGAATGCAGCTGAGACAGTTCTGGGGAAATGCCCAACGCCATCAACATAGGCACCAGGATAGGACCAATCAGCGCCCACTTGGCCGATGCAGAGCCGATAAGCAGGTTTACGGTTGCAGTCAGCAGCACCATACCCACGATAGTCAACTGGCCCGGCATATTCAGTGCTTTCAGAAGCTCAGCACCTTCCAATGCCAGCAGCGTACCGATGTTTGACTGGCTGAATGCCGCCAGGAACTGGGCGCAGAAGAAAGACATCACCAGGTAGCTGCCCATGGTTGCCATGGTGTCGCTCATTGATTTGATAATGTCACTGCTGGTCTTGAAGGTACCGGCAACGCGGCCATATACCACACCCGGGATAATGAACAGGATGAAGATCAGCGGCACGATAGATTTCATAATCGGTGCGGCAAATGACGTCAGTTGACCATCTGGTGCGCGCAGCGGAGAGGTTTCAGGCCACAGGGCAACCACCAGCAGGGCAATACCAGTCAGCATGGCGATACCGGCACGGTTGAAAGCGCGGCTTTCTGTTTGAGTAAAGCTGCCCAGATCCGGTGCGGTCTCTGCATCTTCGTCAATCGCCAGCTTGGACAGGCGTGGCTCAACAATCTTTTCAGTCACATACCAGCCAATAGCCACAATCAGGAATGAAGACAAACCAGTGAAGTAGATATTCGCCAGTGGGTTAACCACATAGTCTTTATCAAGAACGTTCGCGGCAGACTGGGTAAAACCGGCCAGCAATGGATCAATACCGGATGGAATGAAGTTCGCGGCAAAACCACCGGACACACCGGCGAAAGCCGCTGCAATACCAACCAGAGGGTGACGGCCGGCCGCATGGAAAATAATACCACCCAGAGGAATAACCAGAACGTAACCGGCATCTGCGGCGGTGTGCGATACAATCGCTACCAGAATAAGAACAGGTGTCAGCAGCTTCTTTGGCGTAACGTTCAGCATCTTTTTCAGGCCGGTATTGATAAAGCCGGAAGCATCTGCCACACCCACACCCAACATCGCAACCAGTACAATACCCATCGGTGCAAAGCTGGTGAAAGTCGTCACCATGTTAGCCAGGAAGCTGGCAAGCGCTTCACCGGTCAACAGGTTGTTAATCTGGATAGCCTGGCCGGAAACGGGGTGAATCAGGTCAAAAGAGATCTGAGACAAAATGGCAGACAGGCCCCAGACCATCAGCAAGCCGTAAAAGAACAGCAGTGCTGGATCAGGAATCTTGTTACCAACGCGCTCAATCGCGTTGAGGAATTTTTCCATAGCTCCCGACGGCGCGCCGGGTTCTTGCTTCAATGCATGGTCACTCATAGATGTGCTCCAAATGATTACGATGTTGCGACACCACTGATGTCCTGTATTTATGGTTTATTCGGATACAGTGGGACGTGTTACCTCATTGTATGGAAGCAATGAAATAAAAAAGAGCACACATCTAAAAAATGAACAATTTACAGATATATAAATTGTAAATGGAGATTAAAACAAAACATCAAGGAAATTTTATTAAACACAACCAAAACAATATAACAACAAGTGAAATTTAATGCTTACAAGCCAATATCCAAGAAGCATAAAAAAGACCTCCATCCTGGAGGCCTTAATCAGCATAACGGTTAACTAATCAGTGGAAATTATTCCCACTCGATAGTTGCCGGTGGCTTGCCTGATACGTCGTAAACCACACGGGAAATGCCATCTACTTCGTTGATGATGCGGTTTGATACCTTACCCAGGAAGTCGTATGGCAGGTGCGCCCAGTGAGCGGTCATAAAGTCGATGGTTTCAACGGCACGCAGGGAGACAACCCAGTCGTACTTACGGCCATCGCCCATTACGCCAACAGAGCGAACCGGCAGGAATACGGTAAATGCCTGGGACACCTTGTTATAAAGGTCTGCTTTGTGGAGCTCTTCAATGAAGATAGCGTCAGCTCGGCGCAGCAGATCACAGTATTCTTTTTTCACTTCGCCCAGTACACGCACGCCAAGACCTGGACCTGGGAACGGGTGACGGTAAAGCATGTTGTATGGCAGACCGAGCTCAAGGCCGATCTTGCGCACTTCGTCTTTGAACAGCTCTTTCAGCGGTTCAACCAGACCCATTGCCATTTCTTCTGGCAGGCCACCTACGTTATGGTGAGATTTGATAACGTGTGCCTTACCGGTCTTTGAGGCAGCAGATTCGATAACATCTGGATAGATGGTACCCTGCGCCAGCCACTTGGCGTTCTTCAGTTTCTTCGACTCTTCATCGAACACATCTACGAACACATGGCCAATTTTCTTACGCTTGGCTTCCGGATCGGCAATACCTTCCAGCGCTGACAGGAAGCGGTCTTCCGCATCAACGTGGACAATGTTCAGTCCGAAGTGATCGCCGAACATTTCCATAACCTGTTGTGCTTCATTCAGACGAAGCAGACCGTTGTCTACGAATACACAAGTCAGCTTGTCACCGATCGCACGGTTGATAAGCATGGCAACAACGGATGAATCTACACCGCCTGACAGGCCAAGGATCACTTCATCGTCACCTACCTGCTCTTTAATGCGAGCAACAGCGTCTTCGATAATGGAAGCCGGTGTCCACAGACGATCACAGCGGCAGATGTCCATCACGAACCGCTCAAGCATACGGTGGCCTGACGGGTGTGAGTGACTTCAGGGTGGAACTGTACGCCGTAGAAACGCTTCTCTTCATTTGCCATCGCAGCAAACGGACAGGTATCTGTAGAGGCGACTTTTACGAAGTCGGACGGGATTTCAACCACTTTGTCACCGTGGCTCATCCAAACATCCAGAACACCCTTGCCTTCTTCATTGATGGCATCTTCAATACCTTCAAACAGGCTGCCAGCGTTATCCAGAGTCACTTTTGCGTAACCAAATTCACGCTCAGTAGAACCTGCAACTTTACCGCCCAGCTGCTCTGACATGGTTTGCATGCCGTAGCACACACCCAGAACAGGAACCCCTGCTTCAAACACATATTGTGGCGCACGTGGTGAACCTGCTTCGGTCACGCTCTCCGGGCCGCCGGAAAGGATGATGCCGTTAGGGTTGAAGTCGCGGATATCCTGCTCTTCAACATCCCAGGCCCACAGTTCACAGTAAACACCGATTTCACGGATACGGCGCGCGATAAGCTGGGTGTACTGGGAACCGAAATCAAGGATCAGAATACGTTGGTCATGAATATTCGTGGTCATCTATTGCGTCTCAATCAGAGGTGGTATCAGGAAGCTTTGCTCCCTGCGAGTAATCGTTAACCGGTTGCACCAAACCGGGAACCGGTTAAAAAAGTATGGGAAGCATTCCTTCCCATACCATTATTCCCAAGAGGGCTTACCCCATACGGTAGTTAGGCGCTTCCTTGGTGATGGTCACATCATGGACGTGCGACTCAGCCATACCTGCACCGGTAACCCGGACAAATTCAGCTTTGGTACGCAGATCCTCGATAGTTGCAGAACCGGTCAGACCCATGCTTGAGCGCAGGCCACCCATCTGCTGGTGAATAATTTCTTTCAGGCGGCCCTTATAGGCTACGCGGCCTTCGATACCTTCCGGTACCAGCTTGTCAGCAGCATTGTCTGACTGAAAGTAACGGTCAGAAGAACCTTTGGTCATTGCACCCAGAGAACCCATACCACGGTAAGACTTGTAGGCGCGGCCCTGGTAAAGCTCAACTTCACCCGGAGATTCTTCGGTACCGGCAAACATAGAACCCGCCATTACACAACTTGCGCCGGCGGCGATTGCTTTACACATGTCACCGGAGAAGCGGATACCGCCATCAGCGATAACAGGGATATTGTACTGGTCAGCAACAGCCACAGCGTCAGAGATTGCAGTAATTTGTGGAACGCCAACACCGGTTACGATACGGGTAGTACAAATTGAGCCCGGGCCGATACCAACTTTAACGGCATTTACGCCGGCTTCGATCAGCGCCTTGGCACCTGACGCTGTTGCCACGTTACCACCAACAATTTGCAGATCTGGGTACTCGGCACGAGTTTCACGGATACGTTGCAGAACGCCTTCTGAATGGCCATGTGAAGAGTCGATCAGTAGAACGTCTACACCGGCTTCAACCAGCGCCTTAACACGCTCCTCGTTACCTGCACCGGCACCTACCGCGGCACCAACGCGCAGACGGCCTTGCTCGTCTTTACAAGCGTTAGGCTTGCGCTCTGCTTTCTGGAAATCTTTAACGGTGATCATACCCGCCAGGTGATGGTGCTGGTCGATAACCAGTACTTTCTCCACGCGGTGCTCTTGCATCAGCGCCTGAACTTCTTCACGGCTGGCACCTTCCATTACGGTCACCAAGCGGTGTTGAGGCGTCATCGCTTCTTCAACTTTCTTTTCCAGGTCGGTAACAAAACGTACGTCACGACCGGTGATGATACCCACCAGCTCACCGTTGGCTGCGACAACCGGGTAACCAGCAAAGCCGTTCTTTTCAGTCAGCGCTTTTACGTCACGGATAGTCATGTCCGGGGTAACAGTAACAGGCTTGGCTACCACACCGGCTTCGTAGATCTTAACCAGGCGTACTTGCTCAGCTTGCTCTTCGATGCTCATGTTTTTGTGGATAAAGCCGATACCGCCTTCCTGAGCCAGGCCAATAGCAAAACGTGCTTCAGTCACGGTATCCATCGCGGCTGAGACCATCGGGATGTTTAGGGTAATTTTGTCAGTCAGACGAGTTCGCAGATCAGCCGTGTTTGGCAGTACTGTCGAATGGGCAGGAACAAGAAGGACATCATCAAAAGTCAGCGCTTCTTTGGCAATTCTTAACATCGCAATATCTCACACCAGAGGGTTGTAAAAGGGGGAAAAATATTGCCGCCGCATTATACTCACGACGCAATCGATTGGCTACAGCTTTCTCAGAAAAATATTTGCATGATCCTTCCTCCTTTGTAGTATGGTTCGATTACTTTCTGTTCATCCAGTGGAGAATTCTGTGTCAGCCGCCGGAAACGACCGCATCTACACCGTCTCCCGCCTTAATGCTGAAGTGCGCTTGTTACTCGAAAATGAAATGGGTGTCATTTGGCTTACCGGCGAAATTTCCAACTTCACAGCCCCCGTCTCCGGACACTGGTATTTCTCCCTAAAAGATAGCCGCTCACAGGTTAAATGCGCCATGTTCCGTGGCAACAACCGCAATGTCGCATTTAAACCAACAAGCGGTCAGCAAGTGCTGGTGCGCGCCAGGATTTCCCTGTATGAACCCCGTGGTGACTACCAGATCATTGTCGACAGCATGCAGCCGGAAGGAAATGGCCTGCTCCAGCAGCAGTTTGAGAAGCTCAAAATGCAGCTGGCTGCTGAAGGGATGTTTGCACAGGAAAGGAAAAAAGAATTACCAGCCAGCCCGGTGCGTGTGGGAATTATTACTTCCCAGACCGGCGCAGCACTCCGCGACATCCTTCATGTACTGCAACGGCGCGACCCTTCCTTGCCTGTTGTGATTTATCCAACAATGGTACAGGGGGACGGCGCTGCCATTACCATTGCCCAGGCAATCGGGCGGGCAAATATCCGCAACGAGTGTGATGTGCTGATAGTTGGTCGTGGAGGCGGCTCTATCGAAGATCTCTGGTGTTTTAACGAAGAGATCGTCGCCCGCTCCATTGCAGCCAGCTCTATTCCGGTCATCAGTGCTGTCGGGCATGAAATCGACGTGACCATTTCCGATTATGTTGCAGATGTGCGCGCACCTACGCCATCAGCGGCAGCCGAGCTTGTCAGCCGGGACACCGGTGAGCGCGTAAAACAACTGAGTTACCTTAAAGATTGTCTGAACTATGCGATTCAGGGGTACCTGTCGCGGCAGGAACACCGGACAGGCAACCTCAGGCACCGTCTTCAACTTCGCCACCCTAAAACCAAGCTGGAACAGCAAATCCAGCAGTTGGATGAAAGATCCGTCGCACTTACCGGGGCTGTACAGCGCTATATGCAGAACAAAATCCTGCATATTGACCGTCAATCGCTGAAATTGTCGCACTATTCTCCGGAGCGCCGGATTGAATCCGGGAGAAACCGAATTGCGGATTACGCGCGCCGGCTTCAAAACGCCATGGAGCGTAATCTGGCGGAAAAGCGTCATGCTCTGGCACTGCAAGTGGAAACCCTGGAAGCCGTCAGCCCGCTGGCTACACTCTCCCGCGGTTATTCCATCACCCGGACAGGTGAAGGAAAGGTGGTAAAGTCTGTTACCGACGTTGCAACCGGTGAGTTTCTGGTGACACAGGTGGCTGATGGTGAAATCACATCGAAAATTGTATCCCCGTAAATTAGCCAAATCCTCAACTTTCCGGCTTCTGTTAAGCCCATAAACCCCATAAAAAAGCCCGGCATTCTCAGCCGGGCTTTTTTAATCTATTGATTTAAATGGCTTCAGAAGCTCGAACTTCACCTCGATACGCTTTTTGGACTTCAGTTCATTACAGCGTGGACAGAAGTAATTGCTGGCTCCGCACGCCTGTAACTTTTCTAAAGCATGATGGCAGTCAGGACAACTTACGTGCTTTTTGAAGGCCTGTTGGCAGAAGTCACAGTGGTAGTGATTATCCAGCCAACGAAGTTCGCTTTCACACTGTGGGCAGGGAGAGATCTCAATCATAATGTGCTCACTGAGATGTTATTAGTCAGATTTTATCAAATTATCAGCATATTACAGGTTTCAAAACCTGTAGTTCACCACAAAACCGGTGATTGGGAACAATTAGAGCAGAGATCGCATGATCTACAGATCACGTAGAACAGGCAAAGTGATCAGCGATCTGCTTCCTACAGAATATTTATCAATACACTTCCCGAAAGCATAAGTTACATGTTCTGTTTTTGGATTTTATACGATATAAAATATCGCAAAAAGTTTTAATGACAGCCAGATCCAGAATTTGATATATATGATCCCGGAGTGAAATCAGGGCGCGTCTGAATTATTTTATTGATCTGCGTCACTTAAAAAAGCAACTACCGATTCATTTACATCAAAGTGATGGCAGTCGGATGAGCGCAATCTGATCTTTCCGGTACTATTTTTAGATCAAAAAAAACCCAGCGGCCAGCGCTGGGTTCTCATTTTAACGGTCGAAACCTTATTTCTTCCGGGTTTGTAGCATTGTCATCAGGCGCTTACGCTGACGTTCCTGGGACATTGTCAGCTTTTCTTTTTTGCCTTCGAACGGGTTCTCGCTGTTCTGGAACTGCATACGGATTGGTGTACCCACAATTTCCAGTGACTTGCGGTAGTAGTTCATCAGGTAGCGCTTGTACGCATCCGGCAATTCTTTTACCTGGTTACCGTGCACTACCACGATTGGCGGGTTGTAACCACCTGCGTGTGCATATTTCAGCTTCACGCGGCGACCACGGATCATTGGCGGCTGGTGGTCCTCTTTCGCCATGTTCAGGATGCGGGTAAGCAGAGAGGTGCTGACACGTTTGGTCGCAGACTCATAGGCTTCCTGCACAGATTCGAACAGGTGACCAACACCGGTACCGTGTAGCGCTGAAATAAAGTGGATACGGGCAAAATCAACGAAGCCAAGACGACGATCCAGCTCTTTCTTCACCCGATCTTTTACATCCTGGTCAAGGCCATCCCACTTATTCACTGCCAGTACAATGGAACGACCTGCGTTCAAGGTAAAGCCCAGCAGGCTTAGATCCTGGTCAGAGATATTTTCGCGGGCATCAATAACCAGCAGAACCACGTTGGCATCTTCAATCGCCTTCAGGGTCTGTACGACGGAGAACTTTTCAACAGTTTCGTTGATACGCTTACGACGACGCACACCTGCGGTATCAATCAGCACATACTCACGACCGTCGCGCTCCATCGGGATATAGATAGAGTCACGGGTAGTTCCCGGCATGTCATAGACCACGACGCGCTCTTCACCGAGGATGCGGTTGGTCAGGGTTGATTTGCCTACGTTTGGACGGCCAATAATAGCCATTTTGATTGGCTGGTCCTGCAGGCGCTTGTAAGCCGCTTCTGCATCTTCTTCGCTGGCATTCTCTTCCTGCTCATCCTCATCGGCTTCGTCAGTCAGATCCACCAGCATTGGGTCCAGTTCTTCATCTTCTTCCGTGTCTTCCGCCATTTCCTCGGCAACAGGCGTCAGGGCACGGTCAATCAGTGCACCAACACCACGGCCGTGGGCTGCGGCGATCTGGAACATCTCTTCAAAGCCAAGGCTCCAGAAATCCGCTCCGGCCTGGTCAGCATCGATGCCGTCAACCTTGTTTACAACCAGGAAGGTAGTCTTTTCACGGCTGCGCAGGTGATTGGCAATTTCTTCATCCGCAGGGGTGCGACCGGCACGGCCATCAACCATAAACAGGACAACATCGGCCTCATCGATTGCAGCCAGTGACTGCTGGGCCATTTTAGTTTCAACACCTTCTTCGGTTCCATCGATGCCGCCGGTGTCAATCACGATGAATTCGTGTTCGCCCAGCTTTGCTTTACCGTATTTACGATCCCTGGTTAAACCTGGAAAGTCCGCAACCAGCGCATCGCGGGTGCGGGTCAGGCGGTTAAACAGTGTTGATTTCCCGACATTAGGCCGCCCCACAAGAGCAACAACAGGAATCATATTAACCTCTTTAAAAATCAGTATTATCTAATGACAACGGCTCCTGGCCGATAACAACCAAGAGCCGTTATGTTCATATTCCGCTGAAATCAGGGAATTTGCAGCTTTCGCAGATCGCCTTCGCGGTCCATCACCAGGTAGCCGTCATCCACGCGTACCGGTGCGACTGCCAGGCCACTATCATTAATCTGCTGCTGGGCAACAAACTCACCAGTGTCAGGATCCAGCCAGTGAAGGTAACCTTCTGCATCGCCTACCACAATATAGCCTGATATCGCCACTGGCGCAGTCAGGAGGCGGTATTGCAGATCCTTGTTCTCCCACAGCTCAGTTCCACTCCGCGCATCAATCGCGACGACATGGTCTTTGTCCGTGGTCAGAAAAATTCGGTTACCCGCAACGAAAAAGTCGTTATAAGCCGAATAGTTACGCTTCCAAACTGGTTGTCCGGAGCGCAGGTCCATGGCGAAAAGGTGGCCATTGTACCCCAGGACGTAAAGGCGGTCGCCTGAAATTACCGGCGTGGAGTCCACATCGACCAGACGGTCAATCTCGGTTGCCCCTTTCGGACTGCCAATTGGGATCTGCCAAAGTACCTGCCCGGAGTTCATCAGCGCCGCACCCAGACGGCCATTTGCCATTCCCCAGAATACGCCACCGCCAACGGTAACCGGCGCACTGTCTCCACGAAGTGTCAGGTTTGGCACTTCGTTACCGATGCGCCACTTCTGCTCCCCGGTTTCCGCATCCAGCGCAACCAGCGTACCGCGAGTGGTATTCACCACCACCATACCTTCATCAGCCAGAGGCTTGGCCAACACTTCACCGTTGACCTGGCTTTGCCATTTGGTCTCGCCGGTTTCTTCGTCGAGTGCAACCACATAGCCGTTTTCAGAGCCGATAAACACCTTGCCGTAAGAAAGCGTCAAACCACCTGAAAGCAATGCCGGGGTATCTTCACCCAGGTTTACTTCCCAAAGGGTTTTACCGGTTTCGCTGTCCAGCGCATACACAGTACCATCGCGGTCAGCAGCAAATATTTTGTCGTAACCGACTGCCGGAGAAAGGCGCGAAAAATACTGCCCCACGCCGTCACCGATCTGATGCTGCCAAACCTGCTTCGGTGCAAATTCACTTTTTACGACAGGAAGCGGCGCCATCTGCACCGCTTCTTCTTCGCTCGCACAACCCGCAAGGACACCTAATGCCAAAAACATTGGGAGTGCGCGCTTTAAGGCTTTTTGCATGCCGTAATCCTTACTTAGCAAGGTTGTCCAGTTTCATCTGAACAACCTGGCCTGCTCCGTTTTGAAGAGCCAGTTCATAAGACGTACGTGCTGCGTCTACATCACCTTTTTTAAGCTGAAAGTCACCGCGAAGTTCATCCACTGTGCCTGCCCAGCTTTCAGAGGTGACCTTAGCCAGCTCTGCAAGTGCCGCATCCAGGTTACCCTGTTGCGCTTCAACGCGGGCCAGACGAATCTGTGCCATGGTCTGCATAGACTCATCTTTGGCATTGTCAGTTACCCAGCGAAGCTGTCTGGCAGCGGCTGCCAATTCACCGGCTTCCGCCTGAACTTTAGCAAGTTGCAGCTCGCCATTGCAGCATAAGACGTGTCAGCATTGTCCTTGATAAACGCTTCGGCTTTCCCGGCCGCTTCCGCACCGTCAGAAGCCAGGGCAGTAGCAACCACGTTATAAGCGTCAGAGGCGTTTTCCGCTGAGGTATCGAGATGACCCTGGTAGTAACGCCAGCCGTAAAGGCCACCAAGGCCAACAACCGCGCCAAGGATCACGGCCTTGCCGTTTTCCTTCCACCAATTCTTAATCGCTTCTACCTGTTGTTCTTCTGTGGTGTAGACTTCCACGACTGATCCTCTTAAATCAATGCCGCCAGTTTTGCGGCCACATCATCCTGTGACATTGTCAATTGTTCACCGCCGGCCAGATCCTTAAAGGTTACCTGTCCGGATGCCACTTCGTCTTCGCCCAGAACCAGTGCAACGGCTGCACCGACTTTATCTGCACGCTTGAATTGTTTCTTGAAGTTACCGCCACCGAAGTGAGTCATGACACGCAGGCCCGGTACGTCTTCGCGCAGGCGTTCAGCCAGCTTCATACCTGCCATCAGCGTGCCTTCTCCGGCCGTCACAACATACACATCTACGCCGCGACGCACATCAGTCTGTCCCAGGGTTTCCATCAGCAGCACAAGGCGCTCAAGACCCATGGCAAAACCTACAGCCGGAGCCGGTTTACCACCCAGTTGTTCAACCAGGCCGTCGTAGCGGCCGCCGCCACAGACTGTACCCTGTGCACCCAGGCTGGATGTCACCCACTCAAACACGGTGCGGTTGTAGTAATCCAGGCCACGTACCAGGCGCTCATTCAGATTGTATGGGATACCCGCAGCGTCAAGCAGAGCACAGAGACCCGCAAAATGTTCCTTGGATTCTTCATCCAGGTACTCGGAAAGCTTAGGCGCATCACCCAAGATCGCCTGCACGTCAGGGTTTTTGGTGTCCAGCACGCGCAGTGGGTTGGTATACATACGGCGCTTGCAGTCTTCATCCAGAACATCCATATGCTGTTCAAGATACGCAATAAGTGCTTCACGGTAGTTTGCACGGGCCTCCAGGGAACCGATTGAGTTCAGCTCAAGGGAAACGTGCTCGGAAATACCCAGCTCGCGCCACATGCGTGCAGTCATCATGATGAGTTCTGCATCAACATCCGGACCATTCAGACCGAACACTTCCACACCACACTGGTGGAACTGACGGTAGCGGCCTTTCTGGGGACGCTCGTGACGGAACATAGGCCCATGTACCACAGACGCTGTTCCTGATTGTACAGCAGGCCGTTTTCAATACCGGCACGCACACAACCTGCAGTGCCTTCTGGGCGCAGACTCAGGCTGTCACCGTTGCGGTCATCAAAGGTGTACATCTCTTTTTCTACCACGTCGGTCACTTCACCGATAGCGCGGCAGAACAGATTCGTCATCTCAACGATAGGCATACGGACTTCGTTGTAGCCATATGCGCTGATAACTGATTTAACGGTGCCTTCCACTTTTTGCCAAAGCGGAGTCTGTGTTGGGAGGCAGTCATTCATGCCTCGGATAGCTTGGATTGTCTTCGCCACTTTAACTCTCGTTATCGCCTGAGATGAATGCGATAGTTTACCAATACACGAATCGCCGTGCGATGCACGGCGAACGGTTATTTTTCGATTTCTTCAACCTTGATGCGGTTTGTTTCATCAAGCATTGCCGCCTTAGCCCGGATACGCGCTTCGAGCGTGTCAATAAGGTCATCATTGTCCAGTCGGTCTTTGGTGCGCTTACCGTCTTCATACAGCGCGCTGCGTTTGTTGGCACCAGCCACACCAAGGTGAGACACTTCCGCTTCACCCGGGCCGTTTACCACACAACCGATAACCGACACATCCATTGGTACGACAACATCTTCCAGGCGTTGTTCCAGTTCATTGATGGTACCAATTACATCAAATTCCTGGCGCGAACAGGTCGGGCAGGCAATGAAGTTGATACCGCGTGAACGGATACGCAGGGACTTGAGGATATCAAAGCCTACTTTGATCTCTTCAACCGGGTTGGCTGCCAGCGAGATACGCAGAGTATCACCGATACCTTCAGACAGCAGAATACCCAGGCCGATCGCCGATTTAACCGCTCCTGCACGCGCACCACCGGCTTCAGTAATGCCAGGTGCAGCGGCTGGCGAATTTCCTGCGCCAGTTTGCGGTAGGCATCTACAGCCAGAAAAACGTCTGAAGCCTTTACGCTGACCTTAAACTGATCAAAGTTCAGGCGATCAAGGATATCCACATGACGCATCGCGGATTCAACCAGCGCTTCCGGTGTCGGTTCACCGTACTTTTCCTGAAGATCACGTTCGAGCGATCCACCGTTTACACCGATGCGAATGGGGATATTTTTGTCACGGGCACAATCAACCACCGCGCGAATACGGTCTTCACGCCCGATATTGCCCGGGTTGATACGCAGGCAGTCGACACCATACTCCGCAACTTTAAGTGCAATGCGGTAGTCGAAGTGGATATCCGCCACCAGCGGCACATTCGACTGCTGCTTAATCAGTTTGAATGCCTCAGCCGCATCCATGGTAGGCACAGAAACACGAACAATATCCGCACCGGCTTTTTCCAGCGCAAGAATTTGTGCAACGGTCGCCTCTACATCCGTTGTGCGTGTGTTGGTCATTGATTGCACCGCGATAGGTGCACCGTCACCGACAGGAACATTGCCGACGTAGATACGCGTCGACTGGCGACGTTTGATTGGAGATTCTTTATGCATGACTTAACTCAAAAGCACGACAACTCGGGTTGGTTACGGCAGCGTGAATCGGGCAACATTTCCGGATTCATACTTGCCCAGGTTCACAGACTCACCATCGTAAGTCATGGTAACCACTTCAGGAGCGCCTAATACTACTTTATACGGTGGTTCACCGGACAGGTTCAGCGTATCCCCCGTCCCTTTAATACCAATAGCCAGACGTTTTCCGGACGCATCGCGGATATCCACCCAGCAATCTGAGCTGAATTTTACCACAAGCAAATCACTTGTTGGGCCCTGTTGTACCGGCGCAACAGGAGGAGCATCGGCAGTTGCAGTTTCGTTGGCTTCCGAAGCAGCAACCTGAGCGGTTTGCTCAGACGGTTCTTCAACGGTCGCAGCGCTCTGAGGCACTTGCTCTGTGGCCGCCTCATTGATAACCGGGTCTGCAGACGTTTGCACCTCAGCGGCCTGTGGCTCAGCCTCAGTTGCTGGTGCAGTTTCTAAATTAGGTGTATTTCGAACAGGTGATGCAGGCTCTTCTGGCGCAGCTGGCGCATCTGTCGTTTGATTGATCTGCGGGGAAGCCGGCTCACCGGAGTCTGTTGCTTCAGAGACCGGCTGGTCGATAACGGAAAGCTCCGCCACACGACTGTTTTGCCACCACCAGTACCCTGAAACGCCTACAATAACCGCAATAATCAGCCAGGTCAGGCTCATCAGGCGGTTATCACGCTTTTCATGGTTCGTTTTTCGCGAAAAGCTCTGCATCTGGGAAGCGTGATGAACTTCTGCCGTTTTGAGGTGCGGCATCATAGCTATAAGTTCATCAGCATTGAGATCAACCAGTTTCGCATAGGCACGGACATAGCCGCGCACATACGTTGAGATCTGGTCAAATTCAGTATGATCCTGCTCGATAGCCTCTACAACCGTGGTGCGAAGATGGAGGCGTTCGGCGACATCTTTTATAGACAGCCCAAGCGCTTCACGCTTTTCCTTGAGCAGACTTCCCGCACTTTGCAGTGGCGCATCGATATGAGGTTCGGAATGTATTTCAGTAGTCATTCGCAATATATCGCTGATATTGTTCAGAGTCCGGATACATGGTCGCCAACAGTTCGCCGTAGCGATCCACTTCTATTTGTCTGCCTGCCTTTGCTTCAAGTTGTATGAGCATAAGCAAGCTTGTTGGCTGGTAACCGTACCTTTTATTAAAGGCAAACAGATGAAGGCGAGCTTGGTTATACTTATCGTCTTCAATTTTTATATCAGCCAGTTGCAACAAGGTCTTCGGGCGGGTTGGCTCATTCGCCAGCGCCTTTTCAAACTTATAGATTGCGGTTTCACGGTTACCGGCTTTTAATTCGCAAAAGGCCGCATTTTCATAACTTGCTGCGACCTGATAGTAATAAGGTTGTTTTATTGCCTTTGAAAATGCGTTTTGCGCATCATCGTAACGCTCTTTCCTGCACAAAAATACGCCATAATTGTTAAGAACATCACCATTGTCAGGTGAATATCTCAGCGCTTTTTTATATAAACCTTCAGCTTCATCATCTGAGCCGACGTTTTGCAGGTAATACGCCATGCCAATGAGTGACCGGTAATAATCCGGGGCGTACTGCATTGCCAGTTCCAGGTTCTCCCTGGCGCGCTGCCACTGCCCTTGCTGCATGTAATTCAGCCCCAGCGTCACTCGGGCTTCAGCTGCCTGGACATTGTCAAAAGAATCACCTGTTTCATCTTCGGAAACAGTCACGCAGCCGCTTAACAGACCAAAAAACAACAAAATTGCTGACCATCGTAACATAGTTTGAGTCATCCCTCGCAACATAAATGAAAAAAGCACCGTATGTTGCCGTTTGCTCAAGTCAGGGTGATAGCAGCAGGAAAAATTACTGAGATAAAACTAAGGCCACATCGATGTGGCCTTATTGATACTCATCACTTTAGACAGAAGTAACCGGGATCGGTTCACCTTTCCCACGTATACCATTTGTCCGTTTCGTGCGGTCAATCACATCACCAACTAACTGGCCACAAGCGGCATCAATATCATCACCACGGGTCTTACGTGTTGTGACGGTAATATCGTACTGCTCCAAAGCCTTACGGAAGCGATCAATACGGCTATTGCTTGGTTTGTTGTATGGTGACCCCGGGTAAGTTGAAAGGAATAAGATTTATCTTCGCAGGCGTATCTTTTAGCAACTCTGCGAGCTGGTGCGCATGTTCTGTACCGTCATTTACGTGGTCGAGCAAAATATACTCAACGGTTACGCGGCCACGGTTTGCATTGGAAACTGCGATGTAGTCACGCACCGCCGACAGGAAGGTTTCAATGTCGTACTTGTCATTAATAGGCATAATCTGGCTGCGCAGCTCATCATTTGGCGCATGCAGGGAGATAGCCAGGGCCACATCCAGTTGACCGGTAAGTTGCTTGAGGCCAGAAACCACACCTGACGTGGATACGGTAACGCGTCGTTTGGACAGGCCAAAACCATAGTCATCCAACATCAAGTTCAGCGCTGGGATCAGGTTTTTCACGTTCAGGAGAGGCTCACCCATGCCCATCATTACCACGTTGGTAATAGGACGGCGTCCGGTTTCCTTTTCAACACCAATTTCTTTCGCAGCGCGCCATACCTGTCCGATAATTTCAGACACACGCAGGTTGCGGTTGAAGCCTTGTTGGGCAGTTGAACAGAACTTACATTCCAGCGCACATCCAACCTGGGAAGAAACACACAGGGTCGCACGATCATCTTCAGGGATATAGACAGTTTCTACATCCTGGTTACCCACACGCATTGCCCACTTGATGGTGCCATCCTGTGAGTACTGGGCAGCGCTGACCTGTGGAGCGCGGATTTCAGCAATTTCTTTCAGGCGCTCACGAAGCTTTTTGTTGATGTTGGTCATCTGATCGAAGTCATCACAACCGAAGTGGTACATCCACTTCATAATCTGGTCTGCACGAAACGCCTTTTCATTCAGTTCTTCTGCAAAGAACTGACGCAGGGCCTGGCGGTCAAAATCCAGCAGATTGATTTTTTCAGTTGTCATCGATTGCCTCGTGATACGTATTGTGACCCGGAAACTATCCGGCGGTTGCCCGGTTTTAATACCAATTGGATTATTTCTTTGGTCTGAGATGACGCTGGAGAAATCATTCAGTTCAAGGCGCGAGTTGCAGATGCTAGTGGGGCTAACACCAAAACGAGCAACGCTGAAATGGATGATTTCGACCAGTCAGAATGATCAAGGAATTAGTCTGATTGGTATAAGGCGCGAAATTGTACAGGCTTTACGTGACCGATTCCACATATTGAGTTTAGGGGAATTACCAAAAGAAAGGGGAGCCGAAGCTCCCCTGTTGATTTCCTGATATTTTTTACTCAACACGCGGGCAAATTTCGTCCTGAGCGAAGAAGTACGCAATTTCCCGTTCAGCAGACGCTGGGCTGTCTGAGCCATGCACGGAGTTATAACGCATGCTCAGTGCATAATCGTTGCGAAGCGTGCCACATGCAGCTTCTTCCGGGTTGGTTTTCCCCATCAATTCACGGTAGCGGGCAATCGCATCCTCACCTTCCAGTACCTGCACCATGATTGGGCCTGAAGTCATAAACTCGACGAGATCATTGTAGAAAGGCTTGCCTTCATGCTCTGCGTAAAAACCGCCGGCTTTTGGCGCATCCAGATGGAGCATCTTGGCAGCCACAACGCGCAGTCCAGCATTCTCAATACGTTGGTAAATAGCACCGATTAGGTTGCGCTTCACCGCGTCCGGTTTCACGATAGAAAACGTGCGCTCAATGGCCATTTTATTTTCCTTTTTTATAGCTGTCGGGTTTTGGCGTCATTAAAAGAAATGAACACCACCTCTTTGTTCACATCATCACATACAGGATGGTATCAAATGCGGAGCACCGGGCCATCTCCGGAGCCCCGTTTTGTTAACTAAACCGATTAAAATCAGGCTTCTTGAGCAAGAATACGTGCCAGAGTACGAACACCCGTACCGGTTCCACCCACTGCCCACTTATCTGACGCAGTCTTCCGGTAGGTTGCAGAGCAGTCAAAGTGCAGCCAACCCTTCTGGTAATCATCAACAAAGTAAGACAAGAATGCTGCAGCCGTGCTGGCACCCGGGTTGTATTGACCACCGGATACGTTGGCAAGGTCGGCAAAACTTGAAGACAACATGCCGCGGTGGAATTCAGCCAGTGGCAACGGCCACAAACCCTCATTTTCTTCACGGGCAGCGGTTAGCGCACGGTGAGCAAGATCATCATCAAAGCTGAACAGCGCATGATAGTCATTGCCCAGCGCCATTTTGGCCGCACCGGTCAGCGTTGCGCAGTCGATCGTCAATTCAGGTTTGAATTCGTTGGCATATAGCAAGCCATCTGCCAAAACCAGCCGGCCTTCCGCGTCTGAATTCAGCACTTCGACAGTAACGCCGTTTTTGTAGGTGATGATATCGCCAAGCTTATAAGCGCTGCCTGAGACCATGTTTTCAGCACAGCACAGGATCAGCTTGATACGCTTTTTAACCCCTCGGGCAATAGCAAGTGCCAGACCGCCAGTGGCATTGGCCGCACCGCCCATGTCGGCTTTCATTGCATCCATGAAATTGGAAGGCTTGAGGCTGTAGCCGCCGGAGTCGAAAGTTATACCTTTACCGACGATACAGGCGTAAACAGGTGCATCTGCATCTCCGGTAGGGTTGTAATCCAGTTGGAGCATCGCCGGTTTACGAGCAGAACCTCGACCCACGGTATAAATGCCCACCCAACCCTGCTCCAGCAGATCTGTGCCGGAAACAATCTTGTAAGTCACGTGTTCTGGTGCCAGAGACTTGATAAACTCACCGGCACGCGAGGCCAGTTGCTTAGGTTCGATCTCTTCGGCTGTTTGGTTGATGATGTCACGCGTCCAATCAGATGCGGTGATACGTGCTTCCAGTTCTTTTTGCTGCTCGGCACTCAACAGACTTTGTTTAATATCTGTCCCGCCTTTTGGATTTCTGAAGCCTGATGGAATGACCAGATACCTTCCAGGCTCCAACCTTCACCGGACAGCTCTGCATTCTTGATACCCTGGCTCTCCAGCTTGCGGGCAGCTCGCTGGATAGCATCAACGTCGTCGAAAGTGCCGAGGTGAACCGTTGCTTGGTTACCGTTGAATGACAGTAGCGCGTTTTCCCCCCAGTGAGGGGCAGCAGGTTTCAGAGAGAGTGAGACAAGCATGTATTCAGCCATACTTTACTCCTTGTATTTTTATTGGATGGAGTCCGCGCCTGGCTGCTTGTAGTGAGGACTAGGTCAGCCGGGCAGACCTTTATGATTTTATTGTTTGTAGTTAGAAGAAAACGGGCCTAAGCCCGTTTCTTGATTCGCTTTTACTCTGCCTGTAAACGAAAAACAAAACAAGTCGTTCACAGAAATCAAACAGGCTGACTGATTAGTCTACCTCGTCCATCCAGCACAGAATAATCGCCTCAAGGATCTTCTCATTTGAGCGGTTTGGATCGTCCTCAAAGTCCTCAAGCTCGGTTACCCAGCGGTGAAGGTCGGTAAACCGAACGGATTTCGGGTCGGTATCCGGATAGAGGTCACACAGCTCAATGGCAATATCCCGTGAATCGGTCCATGTCAGGCTCATATTGCTTCCTTAATCTAAACAGGCTTAGTGATTTTCTTTTGCGTGGTTAAGGCTATAACGAGGGATCTCGACAACCAGATCTTCATCTGCCACTTTTGCCTGACAGCCAAGACGTGATTCAGGCTCGAGGCCCCATGCTTTGTCCAGCATGTCATCTTCCAGCTCATCACTTTCATCCAGAGAGTCGAACCCTTCGCGGATAATTACGTGGCAGGTAGTACAAGCGCACGACTTCTCGCAGGCATGCTCAATACCGATTCCGTTACGCAGGGCAACATCCAGTACGGTTTCCCCGGCTTCCGCTTCCAGTACTGCACCTTCAGGGCATAAATCTTCGTGTGGAAGTACAACGATTTTGGGCATAGTTAAACCTCGTCAATAGATTGACCTGCCAGCGCCTTACGGATCGACTTATCCATACGACGTGCAGCAAATTCCTGGCTGGCTTTATCCAGCGCTTTTATCTCATTCTCGATGTCCTGGGCGCTGTCGCCGTTTCGCTTGGCGATAAGCGATTCAATTGCAGCAACCAGAGCCTGCTGTTCTTCACCATTAAGAAGGTCGTCACCGTCTTCCTGCATGGCAGCAATCAGACTCTCGATAACGCGGTCGGCTTCAACGCGCTGCTCTGCCAGGTAGCGGGAGTCCTTGTCTTCTTCTGCATGGGTGAAAGATGACTTAATCATGTTGGCAATTTCATCTTCAGACAGACCATAGGACGGCTTGACCTGAATAGAGGACTGGACGCCAGTGCTCTTTTCCATCGCCGTAACGGAAAGAAGACCGTCAGCGTCTACCTGGAAGGTCACCCGGATATGAGCCGCACCTGCCACCATCGGTGGAATACCCTTCAGAGTAAACTGCGCCAGTGAGCGGCAGTCATCCACCATTTCACGTTCACCCTGCAATACATGGACTTTCATGCCCGTCTGGCCGTCTTTGAACGTGGTGAATTCCTGAGCCCGGGCAACAGGATGGTGGTATTGCGGGGAATAATTTTCTCCACCAGACCACCCATGGTTTCAATGCCCAGGGACAACGGGATAACATCCAGAAGCAGCATATCTGAGTCAGGTTTGTTCCCCACCAGGATATCGGCCTGGATTGAAGCGCCAATCGCCACGACTTTGTCCGGGTCGATACTGGTCAATGGTGTCTGGCCAAAAAATTCACCCACTTTTTCGCGTACCAGTGGTACACGGGTAGACCCGCCAACCATGACTACTTCCAGCACTTCATCAGCTGAAACGTCAGCATCTTTCAGCGCCCGGCGACAGGACATCAGGGTTTTCTTTACCAGAGAGCCAATCAGGGAGTCGAAGGTTTCTCGGTCAAGGGTTCCCTGCCAGCCAAGCACATCAATATCGGTTGAGTCTGCGTTGCTGAGCGCAATTTTTGCAGTTGTGGCCGCGGCATTGAGTTGGCCGCGCTGGTCACCAGTCAGGTCAGAGAATTGCGCCTGTTCACTGATCCAGTCAGCAATCAGATGGTCAAAGTCATCGCCGCCAAGCGCTGAGTCGCCACCGGTAGCCAGAACCTCGAACACACCTTTACTGAGGCGGAGTACCGAAATATCGAAGGTACCGCCACCCAGGTCATACACTGCAATGACACCTTCTTGACCGGAATCAAGGCCATAGGCAATAGCCGCTGCGGTCGGTTCATTCAGAAGACGGAGAACATTGAGGTTGGCAAGGCGTGCGGCGTCTTTGGTGCCTGCGCGCTGGGCATCATCAAAATATGCCGGAACGGTGATCACTACCCTTCAACTTCACCGCCAAGGGCTGATTCTGCACGCTTGGAAACTTCACGCAAAATATCAGCAGACACCTCTACCGGGTTACGTGCGCCGCTGCGGGTGTTAATTACCGGCAGTCCGTTTTCGGACGCAGTGAGTTGGTACGGCAGGTGTGGGTAGCGGGATTGAATATCCGACAGGGAGCGGCCAAGCATACGCTTGACGGAAGCAACGGTATTGGCACTGTCATTTTCAAGTTTGGCTTTGGCATCAAAGCGACCACCGCTTGTTCTGGGCCATAGTGAACAACTGAAGGGATCAGGGCGCGGCCCTTTTCATCATTCAGCGTCGACGGTGTACCACTGCGTACAGCGGCAACCAAAGTGTTGGTAGTTCCCAGATCGATACCGACCGCCAGTTTATGCTGGTGTGGTGCAGCGCTTTGTCCGGGTTCTGCAATCTGTAATAACGCCATGGGAAATCCTGTGTCTTAGGCTTCGAGCCTGTCAGGGTTCTACCCTAGCAGGCTGTCTTCAACGCGGGCAATTTCGTCTTTCAGTTTCACCACGAATTTAAGCTTGCGGACAACCACTGCGGCATCGTCCCACGCTTGTCCGTCCAGGCTGGCTTTCAATTCACTCAGCAGTGTTTTGTACATCGCCTGAATACGGGTATCGAAATCAAACAGCAACGCTTCTGCATCTGAGCTGTCGGCAATCTCTTCCAACTCCTCACGCAACATCATCTGCTGCATCAGAAATTCCGGATCCTGCATGGTTTGCTGTTCTGCCCGGATATCCACCTGGTTTTCAGCCAGCATGTATTCCGCCCGGCGAACCGGATCTTTCAGGGTTTGGAAGGCGTCATTGATTTGCGCAGCCCGTTGCACGGCTTCAAGCTTTTCACGCTCGCCGGCTGTTGCAAAATTGTCCGGGTGAAACTTACGCTGTAGTTCGCGATAAGTTGAAGAAAGCGAGCTACCGTCCAGCTCAAACTGGAACGGTAGCCCGAAAAGTTCAAAGTGATTCATGGTAGCTCGCGGCCTTACTCAGTAGGTTTAGACGTTGAAGCTCTCACCACAACCACATTCGTTTTTCACGTTAGGGTTGTTGAATTTGAAGCCTTCGTTCAGGCCCTCTTTAGTAAAGTCGAGCTCTGTGCCATCAAGGTAGAGCAGGCTTTTGCTGTCGACAATGACTTTCACGCCTTTGTCTTCAAAAACCTTGTCTTCTTCAGACAGGTCATCAACAAATTCGAGCACGTAGGCCATTCCCGAACAGCCGGATGTACGCACACCCAGTCGTAAACCGAGCCCCTTGCCACGATTGGAAAGGAATTGGCGAACACGGTTAGCTGCCGTTTCAGTAATCGTAATGCCCATACGTACTACAACCCTCTACTAATTCTTATGACTGGTGTTTTTTCTTGTAATCGCTGACGGCTGCTTTGATAGCATCTTCTGCCAGGATTGAGCAGTGGATCTTGACCGGAGGCAGTTCCAGCTCTTCAGCAATTTCAGCGTTTTTGATTGATGCTGCTTCATCCAGGGACTTGCCCTTAACCCACTCAGTTACCAGTGAGCTTGAAGCGATGGCGCTGCCGCAGCCATAGGTTTTAAAACGTGCATCTTCAATGATGCCGGCATCATTCACCTTGATTTGCAGCTTCATTACGTCGCCACAAGCTGGTGCACCAACCATGCCGCTGCCTACGGATGGATCGTCTTTCTCAAATGAGCCCACGTTACGTGGATTCTCGTAATGGTCGATTACTTTTTCACTGTAAGCCATGATGTTTCCCTCGTAATCCCAATATCCAGTAACTTAGTGGTGAGCCCACTCAACGCTGTTCAGGTCGATACCTTCTTTGTGCATATCCCAAAGTGGTGACATGTCACGGAGTTTAGATACCGCATTGCGGATAAGCTCTGCGGCATAATCCACTTCTTCTTCAGTGGTAAAGCGACCAAAGCTGAAACGGATTGAGCTGTGCGCCAGTTCATCGTTAAGGCCAAGGGCGCGGAGCACGTATGAAGGCTCCAGGCTGGCAGATGTACAGGCAGAACCGGAAGAAACCGCCAGATCCTTCAGCGCCATCAGCAGAGATTCACCTTCCACAAAAGCAAAGCTTACGTTGAGGTTTTGAGCGACGCGCTGGTCAAGGTCACCATTGATGGTCACCTCTTCAATATCTTTGATGCCTTCCAGGAAGCGGTTGCGCAGTGCCAGAGAGTGCTGACGGTCCTGCTCAATCTCCTCCTTTGCAATACGAGCTGCTTCGCCCATACCGACGATTTGGTGAGTAGGCAGCGTACCGGAACGCATACCGCGCTCATGACCACCGCCATGCATCTGTGCTTCCAGACGAACGCGTGGCTTACGGCGTACATAAAGAGCACCAATACCCTTAGGGCCGTACATCTTGTGCGCACTCAGTGATACCAGGTCAACTTTCATCTTCTGGGTATCAATCTCTGCCTTGCCTGCTGACTGGGCTGCATCGACGTGGAACAGCACCTTACGTGAGCGGCACAGTTCGCCGATGGCTTCGATATCCTGAATAACACCGATTTCGTTATTAACGTGCATCAGAGATACCAGAATGGTGTCTTCACGGATAGTGTCAGCAAGTTTTTGCAGGTCAATAAGACCGTTCGCTTCCGGTTCCATGTAGGTCACTTCGTAACCTTCACGCTCCAGCTGACGGCAAGTATCCAGAACCGCTTTATGTTCTGTCTTGCTGGTGATGATGTGCTTGCCCTTCTTGTCATAGAAGTGAGCAACACCTTTGATAGCCAGGTTATCTGACTCTGTTGCACCAGACGTAAATACGATTTCGCGAGGGTCTGCATTCAGCAGGTTCGCAATGTTCTCACGCGCCTCATCAACGGCTTCTTCAGCTTGCCAGCCAAAACGGTGTGAACGGGATGCCGGGTTACCGAACGTCCCATCGATGGTCAGGTATTCCATCATTTTTTTCGCTACACGCGGATCCACCGGGCATGTCGCTGAATAATCGAGATAGATTGGCAATTTCATTTCACTCTCCAACTACACTAACAGCGTGCTTACGAGCGCACATTGACGCCGATGAGGGCACTGTCTTGCTTGGCTCTTGTTCCCAAAGTGTTCCGCGGAGTATGCGCGGTATCCTGACGGGCATCCTGTTGTCCCGCCACTTGTTGTACGTCATTGTCTTTCATTAGTTCACCCAGCGTGATGTCGCTGAGGAAGCTGCTGATGCGTGAACTGAGGTCACTCCAGAGGGCATGCGTAAGGCAACGTGTCCCGCCCTGGCAGTCTGCCTTGCCCTGACACTTTGTTGCGTCTACTGACTCATCAACAGCAGAAATTACAGTGCCGACAGGGATATCGCTGGCATCTAAGCCCAATCGATAACCGCCGCCTGGTCCACGTACGCTGGAAACCAATCCGGCTTTACGAAGACGAGAAAACAACTGCTCCAAATAGGAGAGCGAAATTCCCTGACGCTCAGAAATATCAGCAAGAGGAACCGGTCCTTGCTCCGAGTGCAGTGCCACATCAAGCATGGCCGTTACAGCATATCTTCCTTTTGAAGTCAGTCTCATAGCTTTTATGCCTGTCGGTTATTGTTACAGGCAGTTTTACATACCTGACTATTTCAGTCAAGTATATAACCATATAAGTCAGTCAGGCTTTTAACCTTTCGGTTACAAAGGTTAATTGTCACCTTTTTGTATCAGCTTTTCTACTGATGAAAGTACACCGCGAAGGATGTTCAGCTCCTGAATTTCAGGACGCGCTCTGTTGAACAGGCGACGAAGCTTGTTCATTACCATTCCAGGGTGTTTCTTACGAATAAACCCGGTTTGTGACAAAACACTTTCAAGGTGGCCGTAAAACAGTTCCAGCTCCTCACTGCGAGGATATTCTTCTTCGGTTTTCTTGTCGCCGCTGTATTCCTGGCTTTCCAGCCATGCCATACGCGCTTCGTAAGAAACTGTCTGGACAGCCATTGCGAGGTTGAGCGAGCTGTATTCCGGGTTTGCTGGAATATACACATGGTAATTGCAAAGTTGCAGCTCATCGTTAGTCAGTCCGGTACGTTCCCGACCAAAAACGACAGCCACCGGGTGAGTAGCGGCTTCTTCAACCAACTTGCGGCCACACTGGCGAGGATCCAGCATCGGCCAATCCAGTGTCCGACTACGCGCACTGGTACCCACAACCAGACCGCAGTCTGCGATGGCTTCTTCCAGAGTATTTACGATACGCGCATTGTTTGCGATATCACTGGCGCCGGCTGCAAGGCTATCGCCTGGCCATCCACCGTACACTCTGGCGCAACCAGCACCAGGTTTTTCAGCCCCATGACTTTCATGGCGCGAGAGGCGGATCCGATATTGCCGGAATGTGTCGTTCCTACGAGAACAATGCGAATATTGTCTAACATCTGGAGTGCAATCAGCTATGAATTAAAACGGGCTGGATTCTAACATAACCGGAACGATAATCGTCATCTGAATGACACATTCAATGCAGGGCGAGCAAAAAATAACCACTTTCCTTTTGGGTAAACTCTGTTATACTCGCCGCCGCTTTTCGTTCTTTAACATCCACTGGGAAGATATCGTATGCATCCGATGCTGAACATCGCCATTCGCGCTGCGCGCAAGGCGGGCGACTTTATTGCAAAATCTCACGAAAACGCTGATTCGGTAGAAACCCTTCAGAAAGGCACCTACGATTTTGTCACCAACATCGACAAGGGCGCTGAAGCCATCATCATCGATGTAATCAAGAAATCATACCCTGACCACGCTTTCGTGGCAGAAGAGTCAGGCTCTCAAGGCAACGCCAAGAGCGACTATCAATGGATTATCGACCCACTGGATGGCACCACTAACTTCGTTAACGGTCTGCCTCATTTCGCTGTGTCTATCGCACTGCGTATCAAAGGCCGCACCGAACTGGGCTGTGTTTACGACCCAATGCGCAACGAACTGTTCACCGCTCAGCGTGGTGCAGGTGCGCAGCTGAACAGCCGCCGTATCCGCACTGGCAACGCTAAAGACCTGACCGGTACTGTATTGGCGACCGGCTTCCCGTTCAAAGCAAAGCAGCACTCAGAAAGCTACATGAAGATCATGTCTGCCCTGTTTGTAGATTGCGCTGACTTCCGCCGCACCGGTTCTGCTGCTCTGGATCTTTGCTACCTGGCTGCCGGCCGCGTAGACGGTTTCTTTGAACTGGGTCTGAAGCCTTGGGATATCGCTGCAGGTGAACTGATTGCCCGCGAAGCAGGTGCTATCGTAACCGACTTCACCGGTGGTACTAACTACATGCTAACGGCAACATCGTTGCTGCAAACGCCAAAGTACTGAAAGGCATGCTGGGTAAAATTCGCGAAAACGCGAACGAAGCCATGATGAAGTAATTCATCTGCCTGACCTGAAAAAAGCGCCGCGAGGCGCTTTTTTTGTATCTGGGGGTAAGGAAAACAGGGTGGAAGGCCCTAGGAAAAAACGGTAAGAGCTCTTTTCCCGCAACATTCCAGCTTTGCTTTCAAGTTCAAGGACCCAGGACCCAGGACCCAGGACCCAGGACCCAGGACCCAGGACCCGACTTTCCCATATCCACATAAAAAATGCGCCCCGAAGGACGCATTCCATATTCATTGGCTAAATCTGATTTCCTGCCTTACGGCATGGAATCAAACTCAGCGCCTTCCTTCTCAACCTGCGGTGGCATCAGAAGTTCACGGTTAATACCGAGTTTCAGAGCCAGTGCCGAGGCCACATAGATGGAAGAGTAAGTACCTACGGTGATACCAATCAGCAGTGCGGTAGCAAAACCGTGGATCATTGCCCCGCCCTTCGCAAAGAGTGCGATAACCACAAACATCGTCGTACCGGATGTAATCAGCGTACGGCTCAGTGTCTGGGTGATGGAGGTATTGATGATCTCCGGCGGTTCCCCTTTACGCATCTTGCGGAAGTTTTCACGGATACGGTCATACACAACGATGGTATCGTTCAGTGAGTAACCGACAACCGTGAGCAACGCCGCCACGATGGTCAGGTCGACTTCTATCTGAAGCAGAGAGAAGATACCCAGCGTGATAATAATATCGTGAGCCAGTGACGCTACTGCACCGGTAGCCAGACGCCATTCAAAGCGTACAGACACGTAGATAAGGATACAGATCAGCGAGACCAGAATCGCAAGGCCACCGGCTTCCGCAAGCTCATCACCCACGTTCGGGCCGACAAACTCGACGCGGCGCATTTCAACGTTTGCTCCGGTACCTTCCTTGATGGCTGCAATAACCTCAGTACCCAGGGTTTCGCTCTTCACGTTTTCACGAGGCTGGAGTCGAACCATCACATCACGGGCAGTACCAAAGTTTTGCACCACGGCATCGCCATAGCCTTTCGCTTCCAGTGATTCACGCACCTTTGGCAGATCTGCCGGCTGGTCAAAGCCCACTTCAATCAGCGTACCGCCGGTGAAGTCCAGACCCCAGTTCAGCCATTTGGTCGACAACGTCACGATAGAAGCTGTGATCATCAGCGCCGAAAAGAAAAACGCCAGCTTGGACCAACGCATGAAATCGAACGGCTTGTCACCTTTCATCAGAGTAAGCATGCTCAGGTCTCCTTAAATCGACAGCTTCTTAACACGCTTACCACCATAGATGAGGTTCACCACAGCTCGGGTGCCCACAATGGCTGTAAACATGGAAGTCAGGATACCGATAGACAGGGTAACCGCGAAGCCCTTAACAGGCCCGGTACCCACCGCAAACAAGATGATAGCGGTAATCAACGTGGTGATGTTGGCATCGGCAATGGTGCTGAATGCGTTGGCATAACCCTGGTGAATTGCCTGCTGAGGCGAACGCCCGTCGCGAAGCTCTTCCCGGATACGCTCAAAGATAAGCACGTTGCATCGACCGCCATACCCACCGTCAACACGATACCGGCAATACCCGGCAGCGTCATGGTCGCCCCCGGAATCATCGACATGACACCGATAACCAGGATGATATTGGTACCAAGTGCCAGATTGGCAATCAGGCCGAAACCACGGTAATACAGCATGGTGAAAACCATCACTGCCACCAGGCCCCAGATACATGCCTGGATACCCATATCAATGTTCTGCTGACCCATAGATGGGCCAATGGTGCGCTCCTCAACAATAGAGATAGGTGCAATCAGGCACCGGCACGCAGCAGCAGAGACAGGTTGTGCGCTTCTGCCTGGGAGTCGATACCCGTAATGCGGAAGTTGCGGCCCAGGCTGACTGGATAGTCGCCTGGTTGATTACTTCTTCATGCTTCTCGAGAACAACTTTACCATTGGCATCGCGCTTGCCGCTGTCCTTGTACTCTGCAAACACGGTCGCCATCAGCTTACCGATGTTCTTTTTACTGTACGCAGACATCTTGCTGCCACCTTCGGCATCAAGCGAGATATTTACCTGTGGACGGCTGTACTCATCAAAGCTGGAGCTTGCATCCGTAATATGGTCACCGGTCAGAATAACGCGCTTTTTCAGCACAGCCGGACGACCATCACGGGTTTTCAGCACTTCACTGCCCGGTGGTACACGGCCTGCCGCGGCTGCAGCCAAGTCGGCAGTGTCGTCCACTTCACGGAATTCCAGGGTTGCAGTCGCCCCAAGAATTTCCTTGGCACGCGCAGTGTCCTGAACACCCGGCAGTTCAACCACAATACGGTTTGCTCCCTGGCGCTGAACCAATGGCTCGGCGACACCCAGTTCATTCACACGATTACGCAGAATAGTGATGTTCTGCTCTACCGCGTAGTTCTGGATTTCCTTCAGACGCGCTTCACTGAACACAGCTTTTACTGCATGGCGGGCAGAGTCCGTTGTGAAGAGCATGTCAGGATGGTTCTTTTTCAGCAGGGCTTCTGCCTTGTCCATATCCGCACTGTTGCGAAGCATGACTTCGACAGAATCGTTGTCACCGGTGCGCACAGCACGGTAACGGATTTTGTCTTCACGCAGCTCTGTGCGGAACGCATCTTCCTGTTGAGTCAGCAGCTTGTCCATAGCGGCATCCATATCCACCTCCATCAGGAAGTGAACGCCACCACGCAGGTCAAGACCCAGTTTCAAAGGACTGGCACCAATAGCTTCAAGCCATTTTGGTGTAGAAGGGGCAAGGTTGAGGGCGACTACGTAGTTTTTACCCAGATCATTACCCAGCTCATCACGGGCACTGATTTGAGTATCTGTATTATTGAAACGGACCAGAACCTGGCCATTTTCGAGAGCAACAGATTTGAAAGGAATATCCTGTTTGTTCAGGATTTGTTTGACGTCATCCAGAGTCGAAAGATCAACCGAGGCGCCACGCGCCCCGGAGATTTGAACCGCTGGATCTTCGCCGTATATATTGGGAAGCGCATAAAGGGTGCCGACAAAAAGTACCAGCACCAACATAATGTACTTCCACAAAGGATATCTATTAAGCACAGCTACGATCCTTCATGGCGTATGATTTTACAGAGACTGGATAGTCCCTTTTGGCAGAACGGCAGTCACGAAGTCACGCTTGATGGTCACTTCGCTGTTATTGTTCAGCGCGATAACGATGAAATCGTTGTCTTCAGCAATCTTGGTGATTTTACCCACCAGACCACCGTTGGTCAGCACTTCATCACCTTTCTTCATAGAAGCCATCAGGTTCTTATGCTCTTTCACGCGCTTGGATTGCGGACGGTAGATCATGAAATAGAAAATTACCGCGAACAGAGCCAGCATGATGAACAGCTGCATACCACCGCCCTGTGGGGCACCTTCAGCAGCAGCGTGTGCTTGTGAAATAAACATGAAGTCACATCCTCATTGTTAGTTGTAGTTAATATTAAATTTCTTTCAGCGGTGGCACTTCGCGACCGCGACGCGCATAGAATTCTTCTACAAAGGCCTCTAATCTACCTTCCTCAATAGCCTTACGCAAACTCGCCATCAGGCGCTGATAGTAACGCAGGTTATGGATGGTATTTAAGCGCGCGCCCAAAATTTCATTACAGCGATCAAGGTGATGCAGGTAAGACTTGCTGTAATTGCGACATGTATAGCAGTCACATTCCGGATCCAGCGGCGTGGTGTCTTCACGATGCTTGGCGTTACGGATTTTAACGACTCCACCAGTCACAAACAGATGGCCATTACGCGCATTACGGGTTGGCATCACACAGTCGAACATATCGATGCCGCGACGTACACCCTCAACCAGATCTTCCGGCTTGCCCACACCCATCAGGTAACGAGGCTTGTCTTCCGGAAGCTGAGGACAAGTGTGCTCGAGCACCTTGTGCATCTCTTCCTTCGGCTCACCTACAGCCAAACCGCCTACAGCATAACCGTCAAAGCCGATTTCTGTCAGGCCTTTCACGGAAACGTCACGCAAGTCTTCGTATACACTGCCTTGCACGATACCGAAAAGCGCATTTTTGTTACCGAGTTTGTCGAAATGGTTGCGGCTGCGCTTTGCCCAGCGCAGTGACATTTCCATCGACTTCTTGGCTTCATCATGCGTCGCCGGGTATGGTGTACATTCGTCAAAGATCATGACCACGTCAGAACCCAGGTCGTACTGGATTTCCATCGATTTTTCCGCATCCATAAAGATACGGTCACCGTTTACAGGGTTACGGAAATGTACGCCCTCTTCAGTGATCTTGCGGATGTGACCAAGGCTGAATACCTGGAAACCGCCTGAGTCTGTCAGGATAGGACCCTGCCAGTTCATAAAATCGTGCAAATCCCCATGCGCACGCATCACTTCCTGACCCGGACGCAGCCACAGGTGGAACGTGTTGCCCAGCAGGATTTGGGCACCGGTATCGGCCACTTCTTCCGGCGTCATACCTTTTACGGTGCCGTAAGTACCCACAGGCATAAAGCAAGGCGTTTCAACCGTACCGCGTTCAAATTGAAGGCGTCCGCGGCGGGCCCGGCCATCTTTCTTAATCAGTTCGTATTTCACGAGACCTCCAGTTGCCAGAAAAACAGTCTGACATAATTACCCGGTGCCAACAGGCCTTGCCCGGTGCACCCTATAAATAACAACGGAAACCGGTTAAGGCTTCCGTTGTTTAATAAATTCAGTTTTGTTTGCGCGTCACAAACATTGCATCGCCGTAGCTGAAGAACCGGTAGTGGTTTTCTACCGCTTCTTTATAGGCGTTCATCACATTGTCGTATCCGGCGAACGAGCTGACCAGCATAATGAGCGTAGATTCCGGCAGGTGGAAGTTTGTTACCAGACAATCCACGAGCTGCCACTCGTAACCCGGGTAGATAAAGATTTGGGTATCATCAAAGAAAGGCTCTAATTCAACCCCTTTCTTTTTGGCTGCCTGTGCCGCGCTTTCCAGCGAGCGAACAGAAGTGGTACCAACAGCAATTACCCGACCACCACGCGCCTTTGCAGCTTTCACGGCATCAACCACATCTTGTGGTACTTCAGCGTACTCTGCATGCATGACATGGTCTTCAATCGTATCTACACGCACCGGCTGGAAGGTACCCGCGCCAACGTGCAGGGTGACAAAGGCTGTTTCAACACCTTTGGCCTTCAGCGCTTCCAGCATTGCCTCGTCGAAGTGCAGGCCGGCTGTCGGCGCGGCGACGGCGCCCGGCTTGGCGTTATATACCGTCTGGTAACGCTCTTTGTCGCTGTCTTCATCCGGACGGTCAATATAAGGAGCAGCGGCATATGGCCAATTTGCTCCAGCACCTCAAGTACCGCCAGTTCGCCGTTAATACGGATTTCGAACAGCGCATCATGACGGGCAACCATTTCCGCTGAGAACTCATCATTCTCACCGAGGAAAAGCTCGGTACCCGGTTTTGGGGCTTTAGACGCACGGACATGAGCCAAAATGGTCTTTTGGTCCAAGACCCGCTCCACCAGCACTTCAATCTTGCCGCCAGAGGCTTTACGGCCAAATACGCGCGCAGGAATTACCCGGGTATTGTTGAATACCATCAGGTCACCCGGCTGAATCAGCTCCAGGATATGGCGGAAGTTTTGGTGCTCAAGCGCACCGGTGTTTCCGTCCAGCGTAAGCAGGCGGCTTGCGGTACGATCTGGTTGCGGATACCGGGCAATTAACTCGTCCGGCAGGTCGAAATGAAAATCTGAAACTTGCATGAAACTGGCCCCAATTTACAGCAGCAGGCTAGTATAGGCTGCTGGGGTGCAATATCAAGCAAATTGGCAAGGAATGGCGGGGTGCCATTCCTTGCCGTTATTATAACAATGATTCGGGCCTTGTCGGTAAATAAACTTTGCGGACCGACGCAATGAGAGCTAAAACTATCAACCATAACCAATGGTTACTACCACCAGATCCCGATCCAAATGGAAGTGAATCAAAGTTAGTGTCTGGGTTCTCATTTCTTATCCGGTCTATCCAATCCAGATAAGATGCAACTTCCGTGTATGCGTCCTGGGCTCCGGGTAATCCACAAATTCCCAGCCCAAAACTCACCACTCCGACCAATCTTCTCCCATTATCAGGATCGCCCGAAAACACAGGGTCTTTCCAAATTAAAGGTCCACCGGAATCACCATTGCACACCCCGCTTGGTGAGCTGTCCGCACAAATTATTGCAGAATTGGCCAACTTTGAAGTCCATGAGCAATTGGAATCATCCACGCCAACAACAGTAGCAATTTGAAGGTTATCAGGTTCTGTTTGAAAATTGTCTATGAGTCCCCAACCGGTTACAGACATCTCTTTTTCACCTGACATCTGGCTAAGTTGGCTGTCTAAACTCGCTTGGACACTTGCATCGGCCAAAGCCATAAACTTCGTTTCATGAGGCAGGCCTGTTCGCACCTTTATAAGAGCAATATCGTTTCATAAGTTATGTCACTGTAGCCAGGATGAATGTATACACCAGACACAGGAATTTCGTTAGAAAGAGCCATCGCGTCATCCAGACGCGAATGCCCTGCAGAGACAAACACTTGTTCATAAGAAGCTTCCTGAAAATGACCATCTTTGCTAATAGTGTCAACATCAACACAATGAGCAGCTGTGACAATCCACCCCTTGTCTACCGCAGTACCACCGCAGCGGTACGTCCCCGAGTTAGTTTTCAGTTTAACCAGAACTTGCCAGGGGATTTCTGAAAACGCTGTATCACTTCCATTGATAATGCGGCTACTAGTTTCTGCCATTGAATGAAATGACAAACAAGCAGAAAAAATTGTGAAGAATAGTTGTGCCGCAAGCCGCATCCCTCTCTCCGTATAAGTCACGCGAGCTGTACCACAATAGGTTTGTGATATCAGTTAATTAGTGTATTGAAGAAGAAGACTAAACAGGCGGATGTATAAAAATCAATCCATTTCACGCCAGAAAATTTCCAATAACGAGCTACTTCACTTTAGTCATTGCAACAAAGTGCCTTTCTTACTCGTACCATTACCAGCGTCAGCATAAGCGCGAATAACGACGCAGGGTTTGCTGATCCCCCTCCGCTTCCGGAGCTGGAGGCTTTGGTGTTTTCTATTGAAGCCGCAGGGCAACTGCCCGCCATACATCCATCAATCCAATCTTTGAATGTAGCCACTTCTGTAAAGCCATCAGGAACCCCCGTTGCACAGCCATTTGAGGAACCAAAACTGACAATGCCTACCAGACGCCTCCCGCCGTCGGCGTCGCCGGAATATACCGGGTCAACCCAGACCAGCGGCCCACCGGAATCGCCCTTACATGTTGCTGTTGGCGTACTGGCTGCGCATATTACCTGGTTGCTGGCAGCATTTCCGGTCCAGTAGCAACTGGTATCGGCCACACCGTTCACATCCGCTTTTTGTAAATACGTTGCACCTGCACTGCCGGTACTCGTGCGCCCCCATCCCGAGACCAACATGGCGTGGTTGGATTGGGCAACCAGTGCTGCATCTAAGTTGGCCTGTGTGGCAGTGTCTGCCGGCTGTATTTTTCGTGTTTGGGGTGGTGTATCAGCAGATAACTCAATAAGCGCGATGTCAGCTCTGAGTGTCCGGTCATCGTAGCCACTATATAGGTAGACTTGTTTCACCGGCGTTGTGTATGAAGGGGCGTTGTAAATGTTGGTGAATCCGGATGAAACAGAAACCTGGGAGCTGTTAACGGAAGAAATAACACCGTCTTTTTCTACAGGGTCTTGATCTAAACAGTGCGCTGCCGTCGCGACCCACCTGTTCGCGATGATGGCTCCACCACAGTAATACGTACTGCCCAGCTTGCTGATCCGGACTAATGCCTGCCAGGCACCTCAGCAACGCTTGCATTGTTTCCTCCAACAATAAGGGGTTGCGGGCTATTGGCTTCCGCCTCTTTCATCGCCGAAAACAGGGCAACAGACAGGAACACTACAGGCAGGTATCGCATCAACTACTCAGCTCGAAAATCACTCACATTTAAATAAGATTATCAGCAAGCTTCATTCGTGCGACACATGTTTGATTATTTTGTTATTGATGGTGACAATCAGCTCGTTTTCACGCTCGCTTTCAATGCAAATAGAGAGTTAGGTCACCATTTTTTGTAAGCCTTCCTCTACATTAAACATAAATACCCTACAAAAAGGAGGCATTTATGTTTACCGTTCAGGACATGATGACCCCGCATCCTTTGTTCCTCAGTGCGAGGGATACTATTGCCCAAGCCAAGGAGTTGATGGCTAAACACGGTATCCGCCATTTACCCATTGTCGATAGCCACCAACACTTACTCGGTCTGGTTACCCAGCGAGATATTCTTGCTGCTCAGGAATCCAGCCTTACCCACCAGTCGGGTGGAAACCGTGACTCGATGATGGATACACCGCTTGATGCATACACCGACAGAAAGCTTCACAGCATTTCCCCCAAGGGAGGGTTAAAAGAAGCGGCCAAATATATGCAGCATCATAAAATTGGTTGCCTGCCGGTCGTATCCAACCAGAAGCTGGTTGGGATCATCACGGATACCGATTTCGTATCCATTGCCATCACACTGCTGGAAATTCAGGAAGAGACAGAACCGCTGGAGGAAGACGAGTAAGATAGAAGGAGTATTTGAATCACTCCGGAGCTCCGTTGAACTACCTTGCTCACTTGCACATCGCTGAACAGTGCGGCAGCAGCCTTCTGGGTAATCTGGCCGCTGATTTTATCCGGGGGAAACCGGAAAACACGTTTTCCCCAACGCTCAGTGACGCCATTTATCTTCACAGGTTTGTTGACGGTTTTATTGATGCGCTTCCGGAAGTAAAAGCCTGTCGGAAACATTTTCCTCCCGATGTGTATCGCTTCAGCGCAATTGCCCTTGATATTACCTGGGATCATTTCCTGGCCCGGCATTGGGTCGATTACCACCCCGCGCCCTTGGAAAAGTTTGTTTCCCAAGCGGAACTTGCGTGCCGCATCCCCGACAACGAACCATTGCCGGAACGCTTTATTTCAGTCAGCCAGAGAATGTGGCAGGAAGGGTGGATTTTATCTTACCGGGAATTGGACACTGTGGGCTTTGCCCTTGAAAGAATGTCTACCAGGACCCCGCGAATGGCTCCGCTGGCCGGATGCTTTGCGACTATCGAAAAGCACTACGCCGATCTGGAAAGTGCGTTCCCGGATATCTACCGACAAACACTCAATGCCGCAAAGACGTGGTGTGACAAACGTACGAACCAAAAAATGGGAGCATAAGCTCCCCAAAATCACCACGTTTAGCTATCGCAGTAGAACGTAACAAAGCGTGTTAATTACCAAAGTTTGTCAATATGTTACCAATATCAATCAACAAGGTTTCTCACTAGGAGTAGCGGCGCGGCGAACCGCGCCGTTTTCATCAGAACTGGTCTTCTTCTGTTGACCCGGTAAGAGCCGTTACAGAAGACGCACCACCCTGAATGATGTTGGTCATAGTATCGAAGTAGCCGGTACCCACTTCCTGCTGGTGAGCAACGAAGGTATAACCGCGTTCTGCCGCTTCGAACTCCGGACGCTGAACTTTCTCAACGTAGTGACGCATTCCTTCACCCTGCGCATAAGCGTGGGCAAGATCGAACATGTTGTACCACATGTTGTGAATACCGGCCAAAGTGATGAACTGGTACTTGTAACCCATATCAGACAGCGCTTGCTGGAACTTGGCAATAGTATCTGCATCCAGGTTTTTCTCCCAGTTGAACGATGGCGAGCAGTTGTACGCCAGCAACTGATCCGGGAACTGCGCATGGATAGCTTCTGCAAACTTGCGCGCTTCTTCCAGACAAGGTGTGGCGGTTTCACACCAGATAAGGTCTGCGTATGGTGCGTAAGCAAGGCCTCGGGAGATCGCCTGGTCAATTCCGGCACGTACACGGTAGAAACCTTCTGCAGTGCGCTCACCGGTCACAAAATCCGCATCATATGGGTCAGCATCTGACGTCAGCAGGTCTGCTGCGTTTGCATCGGTACGGGCAATAACCAGTGTGGTAGTGCCGGCGACATCCGCTGCGAGACGGGCAGCAACCAGCTTTTGCACAGCTTCCTGAGTAGGAACCAGAACCTTACCACCCATGTGGCCACACTTCTTCACAGATGCAAGCTGGTCTTCGAAGTGCACACCTGCCGCACCGGCATCGATCATGCTCTTCATCAGCTCATACGCGTTCAGTACACCACCGAATCCGGCTTCTGCATCTGCAACGATAGGGAGGAAGTAGTCAGTGCCATTCTCATCTTCCGGCGCAACACCACGTGACCACTGGATTTGGTCTGCACGGCGAAAAGAGTTGTTGATACGCTTAACAACAGCCGGTACGGAATCGACTGGGTAGAGGGACTGGTCCGGGTACATGCTGGATGCCGTGTTGTTGTCAGCCGCTACCTGCCAGCCTGACAGATAAATCGCTTCAATACCCGCCTTTGCTTGCTGAACAGCCTGACCACCGGTCAGTGCACCCAGACAGTTAACGTAACCTTTCTTCGCACTGCCGTTAACCAGTGACCACAGCTTATCTGCGCCGTTTTGGGCAATGGTGTTTTCCGGTACGACTGAACCACGCAGCGTCACCACTTCTTCTGCGGTATAGGTACGCTTTACGTTTTTCCAGCGCGGGTTTTCAGCCCAGTCTTTTTCGATGGCTTCAATCATCTGTTGACGAGTCATTGTCATTTTAAAGTCCCTCTTGTCTCACCGGCCTCGGCCGAATTTATTATTAGCAAACGTAGGTTCAAAGGTGCCTTTTCAGCCTGAAGGCTTAAGGCAAATACTCATATCCTGGCAATGTAAGGAAGCCTGTCAGCTCATCACTGGTTGTGAGCCTGTTCATCAGCTCACCGGCTTCTTTGTAGCGACCGGCATTGAAACGCTCAGAGCCAAGCTCTTGCTCCAGTACCGATATTTCTTCCTCAAGGAACTGTTCGAACAGCGCTTTAGTTACTGTCTTTCCGTTGCTCAGATCCTTTCCGTGCTTGATCCACTGCCAAATAGACGCTCGTGATATCTCAGCAGTAGCCGCATCTTCCATCAGGCCGTAAATCGGTACGCAACCGTTCCCTGAAATCCATGCTTCGATGTATTGGACCGCCACCCGAATGTTATGGCGCATTCCATCTTCGGTACGGTCGCCTTCACAGGGAGCCAACAACTCCTCTGCAGTAATAGGTGCGTCCTGCTCACGGCTGATATCAAGCTGGTTGGGCTTTTCACCAAGCGCCAGGTCAAATACCGCACGGGCCGTGTCTGCGAGGCCGGGGTGAGCCACCCAGGAACCGTCATGTCCGTTGTTGGCTTCGAGCTGCTTATCCGCTTGGATTTTGTCCAGTACCCAGGCATTTTTTTCCGGATCCTTGGAAGGGATGAAGGCAGACATCCCTCCCATCGCCAACGCGCCGCGGCGGTGACAGGTCCGGATAAGCAGCCTTGAGTAAGCATTAAGGAAAGGCTTGTCCATGGTAACCACCTGGCGATCCGGCAGAATCCGGTCAGGGTAGTTACGCAACGTTTTGATATAGCTGAAGATGTAATCCCAGCGCCCGCAATTAAGCGCAACAATGTGGTCTTTCAGGCTGTGCAGGATTTCATTCATCTCAAACACTGCAGGCAGTGTTTCAATCAACACCGTCGCTTGATGGTGCCACGAGCCAGGCCAAATTCATCTTCGGCAAAACTGAACACGTCACTCCACCATGCTGCTTCCTGATGAGCCTGAAGCTTTGGAAGGTAGAAATAAGGTCCGCTGCCTTTTTTAAGCAGGTTTTTATAGTTATTGACGAAATAAAGCGCAAAATCGAAAAGAGAACCCGGAATGGCTTCACCGTTAAACAAGACGTGCTTTTCCGGTAAATGCAGGCCACGCACCCGGCAAATCAATACAGCCGGATCTTCATTGAGGCGATATTCTTTGCCGTTCCCCGGGTTGGTATATTCGATTGTCCCGTTGATGGCATCACGGAGGTTAATCTGGCCATCAATAGTGGCATCCCAAGCTGGGGCAAATGAGTCTTCAAAATCCGCCATGAAAACTTTCACGTTGGCATTGAGCGCATTGATCACCATCTTGCGCTCAACCGGCCCGGTTATTTCCAGACGTCTGTCCTGGAGATCAGCAGGGATGCCCCGAATTGTCCAATCTCCGTCGCGAATAGCCTGAGTTTCTGGAAGAAAGTCCGGCAGTTGGCCATCATTGATTTCTTGTTGCCTTGCTTCTCGCGCTTCCAGCAGGCTTTTTACTCGTGGGGCGAATTTACTTACCAAACTGCTGAGAAACTGGATGGCTTCATCGGACACCACTTCCTTTTGGTATTCCGTTAATGGTTGTGTGAAGTGTAACTGCTGGCTCATAGCCTGCTTCTCCATCGTCATAGCCATCATCCTCCCTGATAACGCGATTTCTATTGACTGGCAGTGATTACATTGGCCGTGAAGCATTTCATTTGTAACTTTTTCACGACCGTTCTTTCAGTTTTTTATTTTATTGGCTTTTCTTGGACTCCCCCGGAGCGCTTTTTTAAGTTGGCGGATTGCTAATTAAAAATCAACCACCAAATTAAAAATAACCCTTAGACATTAGTCTTATGAAAACTTAATTATCAGTCAGTTACGAACAATTAGAGTTAAAGCTCAAAACACCAAATTCAAACGTTTTCCAGCACTAAATCTGGATTCGCTATAATTTCTTTGTTAAAGGCGATTTGTAACCTATTACGTAATTTAATTACATTAATTATCGAATGAGATTTGACTTTGCAGCATCGTTTGAAACAGCAAACTAAGTTAAAACAAAGAAATCAGTTGATTAAATTCAATGAGTTACATAAATGACAAAATACTTGTTTATTCGCGCAGGGAATAAAATGAGGGTTGCTTATTCAAAAAAAGAACATGCGGAATTTGCGAAACATCTTTCAGTTTCGCCCCATATCCATAAACACAGAAAAAGCATGAGAGTTGGATCAAAAAAGGAAAATCAGAATATTGTTCTAAATTTCGCCTATGTGTCAGGTGATAGCTAATAGGCTAAGCTGAATATTGTTAAAATATTGTAAAAACACTCTTGCCGGGCTCATTTCCGGCTAGAGGATCCCCTCAACAATATCCGCCAAAAGTTGGAAAGTTCTGATACGGCTGGAGGTCGGGCGCCAAACCAGCCCAATCTCACGATATGCTGCCTGCCCCGGCGGATCGACAATCACCAGGTTTTGGTTGCTCAACAGTCCGTGGTCAATCGCCATCTGCGGAATAAAGGTCGTACCGAGACCGTTGGCGACCATCTGCACCAAGGTATGGAGGCTGGTGGCAGAAAATGGGTTAATTTTTTCTTTTGATGTCAGGCGACAGGCTGACACCGCATGTTCCGTCAGGCAGTGTTCCCGTTCAAGAAGATACACCGACTCATCCGGCAGGTCTGCATAGCGGATAGGCACCCTGACCTGGCTGGCTTGTTCCCGGCTCATCACCATCTTAAATGCATCCTTCCCGACAATCCGGCAGCGCATTCCACCAATTTCAACCGGCATCGCCAACACCAGCACATCCATTTCACCATTGTGCAGCGCTGCCAGTAAATTGGTGGTGGTATCTTCCCGCAAAAGCAAACTGAGATTCGGATATTTTGTATTGATTTCCTGCACTAAGTCGCTCAGAAGGAACGGGGCAATGGTCGGAATACAGCCCACCCGGAGCTTGCCCTGGGTGGCATCTCCCACGCATTGGCTCAGCTCCATCAGATCCCGGCTACGGGATAAAATCTCCCGGCTTCTGGCTACCACATCTTCGCCAAGTGATGTAAAAACAAGGGTTTTACTGTCACGTTCGATCAACTGGCAACCCACGGTATCTTCCAGTTTCTGAATACCGGAGCTCAGGGTCGACTGACTAACAAAGCAGCGTTTGGCTGCCTCACCAAAGTGTCGCGTCTCGTGCAGCACCACCAAATAGTGTAACTGCTTGATTGATGGAAATTTGCTCATCGCTTTTTTCGATTATACCAATCTAAATAATCCGCTTTTTTCAATCTATCAGGTTGACTATAGTTTGTCTCGCTTAAACACGGATTCCCAATTAAGGGCTAACCAAATTCAGGAGCTAAGTTATGGTACTAGTAGGTCGTCAGGCACCAGATTTTACTGCCGCAGCAGTTCTCGCAACGGTGAAATTGTAGAAAACTTTAACCTCAAGCAGCACATTGAAGGTAAATCTGCTGTTGTTTTCTTCTACCCACTTGACTTCACTTTTGTGTGCCCTTCTGAGCTGATCGCTTTTGACAAGCGTATCGAAGAATTCCAGTCACGCGGTGTTGAAGTAATCGGTGTTTCTATCGATTCCCAGTTTACTCACAACGCATGGCGTAACACGTCCGTAGACAACGGTGGTATCGGCCAGGTTCGTTACCCACTAGTTGCAGATGTTAAGCATGAAATCTGCCAGGCCTATGACGTTGAGCACCCAGAAGCTGGCGTTGCTTTCCGCGGTTCTTTCCTTATCGACAAAGAAGGCGTTGTTCGTCACCAGGTAGTTAACGACCTGCCACTGGGCCGTAACATCGACGAAATGCTGCGCATGGTTGACGCCCTGCAATTCCACGAGACTCACGGCGAAGTATGCCCTGCTCAGTGGGAAAAAGGTAAAGAAGGTATGGACGCGTCTCCAGAAGGCGTTGCCAAGTACCTGTCTGCACACACTGAAGACCTGTAATCTCAGGCATTTGACTAACGCGTAAGCGTAAAGCCAAAAAGTCAGCATACAAAAACGAGAGGCCCGGACCACCGGGCCCTTTTTGTATCTGGCCTTTCGTAATCCCCGTCACCCTTTCACCTCTTTTCAGACCCGCTAAAGTGCAAATAACTTCCCATTTTTTTCCAAGCAGGTAAGGTTGTTGCCATCGCTTCAGAGCGTGTAAGACAACAAGGAGTTATTCATGTCTGTAACTGTCGAAGTCTGTATCGACAATATTGATTCGCTCTCCCGTGCCATTTCAGGCGGCGCAAACCGTATTGAACTTTGTGCTTCTCTGGTCGCAGGTGGCCTTACCGCCAGCGCCGGTTACATGAAACAGGCAGCAAAGCTTTCGACCGTGCCGGTATATGCCATTATTCGTCCCCGTCAGGGTGATTTCTATTTCAGTGACAACGACATTGAAATCATGCTGGCAGATATCCATCAGGCAAAAACTGCCGGTTTACCGGGTGTCGTTATTGGAGCCCTTAATCAGGACGCGACAGTAAACCAGAGCGCTGTGGCTGAAATGATGAAAATGGCTGGCGGGATGGGTGTCACTTTCCACCGCGCTATCGATCAGTGCAGCGACCTCTACGGTGGGCTGGATTTCCTGATGACCCAGGGCGTTGAGCGCGTATTGACCTCCGGACAGGCGAGCAATGCATCGGAGGGAATTCCGGTGTTGAAAAAGATGGTTGAGTACTGTGGAAACAGGCTCTCTGTCATGCCGGGTGCTGGGGTATCACCTGACAACGCAGCCCGCATTATCAGCGTAACAGGTGCCCGGGAAATTCACCTTTCCGGCAAAACCACCCGGGCATCAAAAATGCTGACCGTAGCCGGCCAGGCTTCGATGGGCAATGTGGATGACTTTGCCATCCCCAGTACCTGCCGTGGAACCATCGAACGCACTGTGGCTGCTGTCAGCGAGTTCTGATTATTTTTTTAATTCTGCCGCCTCATCCGGGACAAAGTTTTGCGATTCTATCGGCGCCCGGATGTAGCCTTCCTGATTAAGGGGCGGCAGTTCCAGTTCCGGATATTCAATCGCCTCGTACGGAATCTGCTTCAGAAAGTGGGAGATACAGTTTATCCGGGCGGACTTCTTGTCATCAGCTTCGACTACCCACCAAGGGGAATCTTTGGTGTCGGTGTAGGCGAACATCCGGTCCTTCGCCTGCGAATACTCTGCCCAACGACTTCTGGATTCCAAATCCATCGGGCTGAACTTCCACCGTTTGATTGGGGTATTCACTCGCTCAAGGAACCGCTTCTCCTGCTCTTCATCCGAAACAGAAAACCAGTACTTCACCAGAATAATGCCGGAGCGCTGGAGCATTCGTTCGAACTCAGGGCAGCTTCGCATAAATTCTTCGTATTCGTCGTCACTGCAAAATCCCATCACGCGCTCAACACCGGCCCGGTTGTACCAACTGCGGTCAAAAAGGACAATTTCACCGGCAGCAGGCAAGTGAGCAGCGTAGCGCTGGAAGTACCATTGGGTGCGCTCACGCTCCGTCGGCTTGTCCAATGCCACCACCCGGCATACGCGGGGGTTGAGTTTTTCCATGATGCGTTTGATAACACCGCCTTTTCCGGCTGCGTCACGCCCTTCAAATATCACCACGACTTTGAGGCCGGTCTTTTTAACCCATTCCTGTAATTTGACCAGCTCTATCTGAAGCTCGACCAACCGTGTCTCATAGGCTTGTTTGGAGAGTTTTTTCTTTTTCGCCATGCCACCTCCCTGATACTGGCGTTTATAACAAAATTATTTATCACCGTAGGAAAACTGGCATAAAAAAACAACGTCCCTTTTCAGGAAACGTTGTCTTTAGCAAAAACGGGATTAGCGCAGGATGCGTTCTAAATCGTCTTTGTTGGTATGGCGGATATCCTTGCCCTTCACGAAATAAATAATGTATTCGCAAATATTCTGGCAACGGTCCCCGACCCGTTCAATGGCGCGCAGCGACACATGACTTCAAGCACATTGGGGATGGAACGCGGGTCTTCCATCATGTACGTCATCAACTGGCGAATGATGCCTTCATATTCCCGGTCGAGCGATTCATCAGAACGGTAGACTTCCAGCGCCGCGTCCACATCCATCCGGGCAAACGCATCCAGTGCCTTGTGGAGCATTTTCGCTGCTTTGTGACCCAGGTTTTCCAGAGATACCAGAAAAGGTTTCTGTTCGCCGCTGGAATTGTCCAGCGCCATATTGGCAATGCTGTTTGCCGCATCGCCGATTCTTTCAAGGTCGGTGATGGTTTTGATGATCGCCATCACCAGGCGCAGGTCACCGGCGGTCGGCTGGCGTTTGGCAATAATCCGCGTACAGGCCTCATCAATGGCCACTTCCATGGAGTTAACCTTGTGATCTTCCCGGATAACATGCTTGGCCAGATCCATATCCTGTTCATGGATTGCCTGCAGCGCATCAGTAAGCTGGCGCTCTACCAGGCCCCCCATCGCAAGGACATGCGTACGGATTGCTTCCAGCTCGTTGTTGAACTGACCGGAAATATGCCTGCCGAGGTTAACGTTATCCAAGAGAGCTCCTTATCCGTAGCGGCCGGTAATGTAATCTTCCGTCTGCTTGTTCTTCGGTGTGGTAAAGATAGTATTGGTATCTGCGTATTCCACCAGCCGGCCCAGGTTCATAAACGCGGTCTGATCCGACACCCGCGCTGCCTGCTGCATGTTGTGGGTAACTATCACCACAGTGTACTTGGTTTTCAGATCGTATATCAGCTCTTCAATTGTAAGGGTTGATATCGGATCCAGCGCCGATGTCGGCTCGTCCAGCAGCAGCACTTCCGGCTCAATAGCAATGGCCCGCGCAATCACCAAACGCTGCTGCTGACCACCGGAAAGCCCGAAGGCATTCTCATTCAGGCGATCTTTCACCTCATCCCATAGCGCGGCGGCGCGCAGAGATCGCTCCACGGCTTCATCAAGTGCGCGGGTATCTCTAATTCCCTGCAGGCGAAGGCCGTAAACCACGTTTTCGTAGACGGACTTCGGAAACGGGTTCGGACGCTGAAATACCATCCCAATCCGGCGGCGGAGCGCCGCAACATCACATCCCGCCCATAAATATTCTGGCCGTGAAGGGTTATTTCGCCATAAACGTCACAGCCTTCAATCAGATCGTTGAGCCGGTTGATACAGCGTAGCAATGTGGATTTCCCGCAGCCGGACGGGCCAATGAACGCCGTAACCTGCCTTTGGGGATGCGCATGTTAATATCAAACAACGCCGGCTTGCCGTTGTAAGACAAGTTCAGGTCTTTGACGGTCAGTGCGGTCTGATCCTCAGGCAAATTGTCCAAATCTATCGGTTCAGGAATGCCAATCGCTGCATTTACCGAAAACATGATTTCTCCAACAAAGCGTTATTGTTCAAGCGTGCGGTACTTTTCCCGCAGGTGGTTACGGATTGCTATCGCCGCAAGGTTCAACGCGACAATGACCGTTACCAAGAGGAAAGAAGTCGCGTAAACCAGCGGCCGGGACGCCTCAACATTCGGGCTTTGAAAACCCACATCATAAATATGGTAGCCCAGGTGCATAAATTTCCGGTCGAGGTGGACATAAGGGAAGATCTGTCAACCGGCAAGTCCGGCGCCACCTTCACCACCCCGACCAGCATCAGCGGGGCCACTTCCCCGGCTGCGCGGGCTACCGCAAGAATAAGCCCTGTCATAATGGCCGGGCTTGCCATAGGCAATACAACACGCCAAAGGGTTTCTGCCTTGGTCGCCCCCAACGCCAATGAGCCATGCCGGACAGATGCCGGAATGCGCGTCAGGCCCTCTTCAGTCGCCACAATCACAACCGGCAACGTCAGCAGGGCAAGCGTGAGCGCCGACCACAATACGCCTGGCGTGCCGAAAGTCGGGTTGGGCAAGCCGTCGGAAAAGAACAGCCGGTCGATATTCCCGCCCACCATGTACACCAGAAAGCCGAGGCCAAAGACCCCGTAAACAATAGACGGTACACCGGCAAGGTTAACCACTGCAATGCGGATAATCCGGGTAAAGGCATTTTTCTTGGCATACTCATGAAGGTAAATCGCCGCCACAACACCAAGTGGCGTCACCATCATCGACATCAGGATAACCAGGAACACAGTGCCAAAAATGGCCGGAAACACTCCCCCTTCCGTATTCGCTTCACGGGGATCGCTCGACACAAAGCTGGCAATCTGTCTGACCCAGTGTACCAGCTTGTCACCTGCGCCCATGTCGTTGGGAAGCCAGGCGTTGACCACATTGCCAAGGGGAATAGATACGTCGTTCCCGCCGGATGTTTCAACCAGCAGGGACGAGCTTTTCAGCTCATTTCGCAACGCGGCCAATGCCACGTCCACTTCCTGTATCTGAACCTGCAACTGCTCGCGCTCCGGCTTGCGGGTATCCCCAAGTTTTATCAGGCGGTGGTTGAGTGAGGCCAACGAGGTTTGCAGCGTATCTATCTGAGCCTGGTGCGCTGAACCCAGCGCAACGACAGAAGAAAGCACCTCACTTCCGGGTTGAAAGGTTTTCCCTTCAATAATGACGTTCAGCAGCTTGCCGTAAAACTCTCCACCCTGCACACGCTCTACCGCCACCATTCCGGCAGGTGTGGTTTGGGAGGCAATAAACGGTTTCAGGATGTAAGTGAAATCATGGTTTTGCAGGTCACGGTTCCCGGTTTTTACCAGTATACGTTCAACCTGATGCGGTAAACCGGACACATCCTGCCCGGCATCACTGAGCTGAGAGGTCGAAACCGCCTTACGCTCGTAAATCTGACCAATAATACGCTGAGTATTGCCGCCGGGAGAGCGCACCTCAAACTGGTAAACCGGCGCAGGCCAGAAATAACTCAGGCCCTTCCAACCAATCAGCAGCAAAACGCCCAGTACTGCCACCAGACTGATGCTGACCATGCCGCCGGACAGCCAAATCCACGGGCTGCCTGATCTGAACCATTTAAACATCGGCTGAGTCTGCTCCACCGTTAAAGCGCACTGTATTTCTCCCGCAGTCTCTGACGGATAAATTCAGCCAGCGTATTGAAAATAAAGGTGGATACAAACAGCACAAACGCAGCAAGGAACAAAATTCGGTAATGGGAACTTCCTACTTCCGACTCCGGCATCTCCACGGCAATATTGGCTGAAAGGGTTCGCAAGCCCTCAAAGAAGCTCCAGTCCATAATTGGGGTGTTGCCGGTCGCCATCAATACAATCATGGTTTCGCCCACCGCCCGGCCGATCCCCATCATGATAGCGGAGAAGATACCCGGGCTTGCCGTCAGCAAAATCACCTTGGTCAGGGTTTGCCACTGCGTTGCCCCAAGCGCCAGAGAGCCAAAGCTAAGATGCGAGGGGACGGAGAAAATGGCATCTTCCGCAATACTGAAAATGGTCGGTACAACAGCAAAGCCCATCGCTACACCCACAACAAGCGCATTGCGCTGATCATAGCTGATACCCAGTTCATGGGTCAGGTATACCCGCGCATCACCACCGAGGTAGGTCTGCTCAATCCAGGGGCCAAGCTGGAAGCAAAAATACCCGAACAGCAGAATAAGCGGCACCAGAATGATCGCATGCCAGTTGCCCTGTACAGATCCGTAAACGCGGCGGCCAACCATAGGCCAGGCAGCACCAACTAAAATCATAAACAGCGGCAGAAATGTCACCAGCAGCATCACAGATGCCAGGTTTTCTTCCACCAGCGGGGCAAGCCACAGACCGGCCAGAAAGCCGATAATTACGGTAGGCAGGGCTTCCATAATTTCTACCGTTGGCTTCACTACCCGGCGCATGGACGACGGCATAAAGTAAGCCGTGTAAATAGCCCCACCCACCGCCAGTGGCACGGCAAACAACATGGTATAAAGAGTGACTTTCAGCGTACCAAACGTAATCGGTATCAGGCTGAGTTTGGATTCAAAATCGTCACTTGCAGAAGTGGACTGCCAGACATACGCCGGTTCAGGGTAGCTTCATACCAGACCTTTTCCCAAAGCGAATCCCAGCTCACTTCCGGGTGCGGGTTATCAACGTTAATCAATGCCCACTTGTTTTCCCCTGCAAGCAGGAGGTGATCCGCCCGAGGCGAAAACGCCATTGCCTCTGCTGGCTCAGCGTAATGCAGTGAGAAAGTATCCACGCTGTTGCTGGTGGTTGCATACAAAGACAGCGTTTGACTTTCAGCAGACCAGCTTGAAAAAGACTTGCGGTAAAATTCCCCCGCAGCGCCGGCTGAAGCATTGCCACTGTTTCCGGCCTTGTTACTGCCGGTTTCTGCAAATGTCCGGATTTTAGTCAGTACTCGCTCACCGTCACGCAGCACATCAAACCACTGTTCGGTCGTGCCATCATCAAAGCGCAACATCAATGAATTCGCCCCGGCGAGCAGGAACATGCCCATCGGCTTGGCATTCCCATCAAACGGCAGCACTTCTCTGAGGCTGATACGCTTTCCCTTTTCAGAGATCGGGTAAACCGAAAGCTGATTTGGGTACAGCGCGTAAAGCTGCCGACCATCCGGTGTTAACAGCAAACTGACCAGTTGGTGCTCGGTATCAGGCACGGTAACGGATGAAATCACATTTCCGGAGGCATTTATCCGGCTAAGCAACAGGTCGTTACCCCCAGCCTGGCTGACAGCCATCACCCCATCAGCATAAGGAATAACGTTAAGGGCAGTCACTGGCCGGGCTTTTTCGTCAACAACTACCGGGCGGCCACCGACAGGGAACAGGGTTTTCGGACGGTAGATATTGGCGCCATTCTGGTAATGCGAGGTAAACCCCGGGGTCACAACCTGGATCTCACCGTGTGCACCGCCGTAAGCGTAAAACCGATCTGATGGCAATGTTGCAGAAAAAGACAGCGGGGAGTCCATCAACTGCCACACAGCGTTGGTCAGCGGTTTGTCAGCACCTACTTCGAAATAAGCCAGTTCACCGGCTCGGGTAAATGCGTAACCCAGGTGGCTGTCGTCATCCAGACCGACGGCATAGACCTCATGCTGACAGGCGGGGAGAAAGACTTGGCAACAGAGACATCCGGGGCACGGAAAAGAGGCAGCGTGACATACAGCAAAAAGATAAAAATCAAAACCAAGGCACACAGAACGGCAACACCACCAGCGGTAACTGCAAGCTTTGCAGTACGGTCCCGCAAGCGGCGACGGCGGCAGCCCTCAAGCAGCTCTGTTTTCGTGATGGCCATTGTTACCTCAGTTCAGACAAGCAAAACATAATATGTCGTTTTGATGACAGTAATGTGACGACAGGAAATTATCCCAGCTATTTCCTTGAAATAAAAATGCAATCGCCGGGGGTTAGCCTCCCGATAACCGAAATATTCCGCAATTCTCAAAAGTCGTTGTTTTTCTGTCTGGAATTGAATTAGGTTAACTTTAATAATTGACAAAAAGACAACAGCGGGGAACATTTATGAAACAGCTGGTTATCACCATTATCGGTGCAGATCGTCCGGGGTTGGTAGAGCAAGTTTCGAATGCCGTACTTGAGCACCAGGGAAGTTGGCAGGCAAGCCGGTTCAGTAAGTTGTCTGGGTACTTTGCGGGTATTCTTCAAATTGCGGTTCAGGAGTCCCACATTCCTGCACTGACTGCCGCGCTGAAAGGTATCTCAGATCTGGATATCCAAATCAGTGAACCTTCAGTAAAAGCGCCGGCAGATACCGCAACCCATCAGTTAACTGTCACCGGGAACGACCGCCCGGGAATAGTGCAGGAAGCAACCCGGGTACTGGCGGGGCTTGGTATCAACATAATCAAACTCATCACGCATACAGAGAGTGCGGCCAACACGGCCACCATGATGTTTGTCGCCCGTTTTGACTTAAATACTGATAAAGAGTCAGATTTGGATTCTCTGCAGGATGCGCTTGAAGCCCTTTCAGATGATCTTATCGTGGAATTGGAAAGTCCGGGAACCGAGTAAAAATAAAAACTTATAAGGAGATTTATGAGCACCGAACCGCAGTTTATCGAAAAGGAACTCAGCTGGCTGTCATTCAATGAAAGGGTGCTTCAGGAGGCGGCAGACAAGACGGTTCCTATCATCGAAAGAGTGCGCTTTTTAGGTATTTTCTCCAGCAATCTGGATGAGTTTTACCAGGTACGCTTTGCCAACGTTAAACGCCGCATCCTGATTAATGAAGAGCAGGGTGGCGACGAAAATGCCAAACACCTGCTTGCTAAAATTCAGTCCAAAGTGCTCAAGCTCAACCAGGAATTCGACAATCTCTACAACGAAATCCTGCTGGAAATGGCCCGTCGTCGCATTTTCCTTGTCAATGAGCACCAGCTCAGTGAGGAGCAGCAGGCGTGGGTACGTACTTACTTCCGGAAAAACCTGCTTCCTCACATATCTCCCATCCTGCTTGATGACAATACCGACCTGCTCGGGTTTCTGAAAGACGCCTATTCCTACCTCGCAGTAGACATGAAATCAGAAGATGGCGGCCATCAGGCATTGATTGAAATCCCGACCGATGAAGTTGACCGCTTTATCATGGTGCCGGAGAAAAAAGGGAAACGCCGCAAGACCGTTATACTTCTCGATAACATTATCCGTTTGTGTCTGGACGATATTTTCCGCGGTTTCTTCAAGTATGAATCCGTCGAAGCCTACGCCATGAAAATGACCCGGGATGCAGATTACGACCTGACCAACGAAGTCGAGCACAGCCTGCTTGAAAACATGTCAGAGAGCCTAAACCAGCGCCTGACAGCTATGCCGGTACGTTTTGTTTACCAGCGCGACATGCCGCAGCCTCTGGTAGACAAGCTGACAAAAATACTGGGAATTTCCGGTTATGACAGTGTGTTGCCCGGTGCCCGTTACCACAATTTCAAAGACTTTATCGGGTTCCCTAACATCGGGCCCCGGTATCTGGAAAACCCACCGTTGCCGCCGGTGGAATCCGCAGATTTCCTTGCCCACGACTCCGCATTTGCAGCAATCAAGCAACGCGATATCCTGCTCTACTACCCTTACCACACGTTCCGGCATATGACGGAGCTGGTACGGCAGGCTGCGTTTGACCCCAAGGTGCGCAGTATCCGCATCAACGTATACCGGGTTGCCAAAAACTCGCTGATCATGAAATCGCTTATTGATGCGGCGAACAACGGGAAGCGGGTCAATGTAGTGGTTGAACTGCAGGCACGTTTCGATGAAGAAGCCAACATCGAGTGGTCAAAAGTGCTCACGGACGCCGGTATCAAGGTCACCTTTGGTGCTCCCGGCCTGAAGATTCACTCCAAGCTGTGCCTTATCACCCGTCAGGAAGAAGAGGGGCTGGTCAGCTATGCCCATATCGGCACGGGAAACTTCCACGAGAAAACCGCCCGTATTTACACGGACTTTGCCCTGTTTACCGCAGACAAGCGGCTGACGGAAGAAGTCCGCAAGGTGTTCGGCTTTATCGAGAACCCGTATAAGCCGGTCAAATTCAACCACCTGATTGTCTCGCCGCGTAACTCGCGCAAGCGCCTTTACGCGCTGATTGACCGGGAAATTGCCAATGCCAAGGCAAAAAAACCGGCAGCGATTACGCTTAAAGTAAACAACCTGGTGGATAAGGGGCTGACCAACCGGCTCTATCACGCCAGCAATGCCGGTGTAAAAGTAAGGATGATTATCCGGGGCATGTGTGAGCTGATACCCGGTACAAAGGGGCTCAGCAAAAACATCTCCGCCATCAGCATCGTCGACAGGTTCCTGGAACATCCACGGGTAATGGTGTTCGAAAACAACGGCGATAACGACGTTTACATTTCTTCGGCAGACTGGATGACACGCAATATCGACCACCGGATTGAGGTAGGCGCCCCGATTCTGGATGATAGGCTTAAAAAGCGCATCATGGATATTCTTGAGCTCCAGTTCCATGACAGGGCGAAGGCGCGGGTATTGGACAAAGATCTCAGCAATGCTTACGTAAAGCGGGGCAATCGCAAAAAAGTGCGCGCCCAAGTTGCAATTTTTGACTATATCAAGCAAACAGAACGTGAAGAGAAAAAACGGCTGGCCAAACTGAATGATTAAAAGCGTACAGACAGAAAAACCAAGGGAAATTGCCGCAATAGACCTGGGGTCAAACAGTTTCCACATGGTTGTTGCCCGGGTGGTGGAAAACGGTGTACAGATTGTCAGCCGCCATAAGCAGCGGGTTCGCCTGGCTGCCGGCCTGGATGACAAGGAAGTGCTTTCCGACGATGCCATCACGCGAGCCGTTGAATGCCTGGCCATGTTTGGCGAGCGCCTGGAGGGGTTCGATCCGGAAAATGTCCGGATCGCAGCCACTCACACTCTGCGTGAAGCGCAAAATGCCAAAATTCTGCTGGAAAAAGCATTCGACGTTCTGCCTTATCACATAGAAGTGATTCCCGGCCAGGAAGAAGCCCGCCTGATCTACATGGGGGTTTCCCATACCCAGCCCGATCCGGGCAAAAAACTGGTGGTGGATATCGGTGGTGGCAGTACAGAACTCATTATCGGTGAGCAATTCGAACCTAAGTTGCTGGCAAGCAAGCGTATGGGGTGCGTCAGCTACAACGAGCGATTTTTCCCAGAGGCAAACTCAGCCCCAAAGCTTTCTACCAGGCACAGCTGGCCGCTGAGCTTAAACTGGAAAACATTGCAGCCAACTACCAAAAGGAAGGTTGGGAGCTGGCGATTGGTTCATCCGGTACCATTAAAGCCATTCGCGAAGTACTGGTAGCAGCAGGCCATGAAGACGGTGTCATCACCCCCAAACGCCTCAAAAACCTGGTTGAAGAACTTCTCAAATTCAAACACTTTGAAGACATCACCCTACCCGGCTTGCCACCTGAGCGCCAGCCGGTATTTGCAGCCGGTCTTGCTATCTTGTGCGGTGTATTTGATGCCCTGCAGATTGAGCAAATGGAGTTTTCACAGGGTGCCCTTCGTGAAGGTCTGCTGTACGAAGTGGAAGAGCGCTTCCAGGAAGGAGATATTCGCGTCCGGACGGCAAAGGATCTTGCGCTGCGTTACCGGGTAGACGTTGATCATGCCACCAACGTTGAGCAAACCGCGTCCATGCTTTACCTCAAAGCGGAGCCTTCCCAGGGCAACAAGAAAAGTGAACTGGCAAACCTGTTGCAGTGGGGTGCGTTGCTTCATGAAGTGGGGTTGAGTATCGCGTACTCCGGTTTTCACAAGCACTCTTATTACATTCTGCAAAACGCCCCTATGCCCGGCTTTAGCAGTGAGCAACGCCTGTTGGTCGCAACCCTTGCCCGCTTCCATCGCAAAGCCCTCAAACTGGCGGAAATGCCCCCTTTCACCTTGTATAAAAGCCGGCATATCCACACATTAATCGCAGCGCTAAGGATCGCCTGCATCCTCAATGTCCAGCGACGTGATATCGCGTTACCAGAAATTAACCTTGAGACTGACGATACCCAATGGACACTCACCTTCCCGGCGGAATGGCTGGAGCAAAACCGTTTGCTGGCCGCGGATCTGGAACAGGAGCAGATCTATTGGAAAAATGCCGGCTGGAAGCTGGATATTCAGTCTATCTAATCCCAAATCATCTTTGATCGGCCGGAACTTTTCCGGCCTTTTTTTGTTTTAAAGACAGAGAATTAAAGAAAACTCACAGATCATTTGCCAGAACTGCATAAACTGAAATTATCCCCGCCAGGCAAGGAGTGACGATGGATATCAGCGCCATTGCGTCAGGCAACTTCCTGATATGGAACCTTCTCATTTCCCTGATTCTTGGGGCAATTATCGGCATTCAGCGTGGTTGGGTACAGCGCCATGATGCGGCCGGAAGCCGGGTGGCGGGTATCCGGACATTTTCTCTTGTCGGCCTTCTCGGTGGGTTAAATGCCGTTCTGGCAGACAAATACTCTCCTTTCCTGCTGGGCTTTGGCATTCTTGCACTTGTTGTCATCGTCAGCGTGGCGTTTGTTGTCCGGCAGCGAACCCATCAGGATCTCAGTATCACCGGTATTATCAGCCTTTTGGTTACCTTCATACTCGGCGCTATAGCGACATCAGGCGAACCTGTGGTCGCCGCATCAGCGGCGGTGATCACTGCAATCGTCCTGGATAACAAGCAGGAACTTCACAACGCGCTGAATACTTTGCAGGAGTATGAACTGGATGCCGGCCTGAAGCTGCTTCTTATTTCCGTTGTCATGTTGCCCTTATTGCCGAACAAAGGCTTTGGTCCATGGCAGGCCATTAACCCCTATGAAATCTGGTGATGGTAGTGTTGATTGCCAGCATTTCGTTTGTTGGCTACTTCGCAATAAAAATCGGTGGAGCGGAGCGCGGAATTCTTTTCACGTCAGTGTTTGCCGGGCTGAGTTCCTCAACCGCCCTCACGCTTCAGTTTTCAAATCTATCCCGCACCCAGCCAAATCTCAGCAACCTGCTGGCAAGCGGAATTTTGCTTAGCTGCGGCACGATGTTTCCACGCATCCTGATCGTGCTTTCTGTTCTCAATGCACAACTGGTCCTGTCGCTCTGGCCCGTAATGCTGGCAATGATGGCCGGGCTTTACATTCCGGCCTGGCTGGCCTGGCGCCAGAACAAAGCAGAATTTACCGAAGAATCCCCGGCAAACAGAAACCCGCTGGCATTGACGTCAGCCCTGATTTTCGGCTTTATCCTGATGGTAATCATGTTGCTTTCCCACGCACTTTCCCAATGGTTTGGTGACACCGGAACGCTGGTTCTGGCGGCCCTTTCCGGTATCACAGATGTAGATGCCATCTCGTTGGCACTTGGTCGGCAAAGCACCCAGGGACTAGGAATCTCCGTTGCAGCGACCGGTATTTTCATCGCCGCTTCGGTGAATACCCTTGTCAAAATGGGGATGGTGATTTCCATCGGTGACAAGAGCTTATGGCGAAAAATAATGCCGGCAATGCTGATTTCAGTTTTCCTCGGTTTGGCTGCCGTAACACTAATCAAGTAAAACAAGTTTCATATTAAGATGTTGATTTGGTTAATGTTTTTTGCAATGCAGCTAGATGAAAGGCGGAATAATGCACTAGTGTGTATCTACATTCCCTAATTTAGCCTGAGCTGCATGAAAAAAAGCCACCTAGTCATTACAACTCCAATAATGTGGACACTGGCACTCATCTCATCCCCAGTTCAAAGCAGCAACAGCGAGGAGATCCAAATTCGCGGGTTTGCGTCTTTAGCTGCACGCTATATTTCTGATCCTTCCCTTGGGTACCACCGAAGCTACCAACTCAAAGGCGCAACCTCTGATGTGTCGCTGTTGTCTGACTCGACGCTGGGGCTGCAAACCAATATCCCAATGGGTAAACACCTCGAGGGCATCATACAAGTCGCATACCGTGATCAGATTTCCCATCGGGCAACCGACTACATTGACTGGGCAGTCATCCGCTACCAGATGAACAGGAATACATCTTTGCGCATAGGCCGGACACATACCGACATTCAGATTGCTTCTGATCATCAGAATATCGGGTATGTGCATCCCTGGGTCAGCCCTCCGACAGAGTTTTACAGCGCAGTGAATTTATTTACCCGTCTGGATGGCATAGATGTCGAGTTCAACGCCCATCTCAATGATGGAGACATCCGTCTGAAAGGTGGATTCGGGCAAACCTCCCAAAAAGTGAAAGCGGGGGGTATCACGACAAAGATGGATATAGGTAATTCCGGTTACCTTACACTTGGCTACTCAGTCGAAAACTGGAAATTCCGGGCCTCGCAAGCGTGGATAAACGTCGACAGCATTGAATACCAAAACCAGGCATCTCTCTCTTCACTGAAAAAACTTCCTGATCCTGTTTGGCCGGGAGTTAAAGCTATCATCGAAGAAATCGAATCCTCTGGAGAGCTTATCAAATACACCTCAGCAGGCCTGAAGTACGACAACCACCAGTGGTTTATGCAAACAGAGGTAAGCCTGACAGACAGTGACTGGCAAGTCATGACCCCCACCCTGTCCGGATATGTCGCCGGGGGCATTTATCACGACGACCTGACAGTGTTCGCCGCCTTTTCACGTATCACGCCAACATCAGACCGGGCCGCTGTTCCGCTTCCTAACTACGCGCTCCTGCCGGCGGCACAGCAACCGGTGGTCAAGCAGCTTTACGGCAAGCTGTCCCAGGCATTGAACGCCAACCGGGCAGATCAGTTCACGGTCAGTTCCGGTATAAGGTGGGACTTTCACAACAATGCGGCCATAAAACTGCAATACGATTTCAGCGAGATAAGACCCGGTGGTGCAGGCCTCTGGACTGAACAAACCGAAAGGGAGCAGCCACATTCTGTGCATAGCGTTACCCTGATGTTAGATGTGGTGTTTTGATGAATAGGTTTATTTTTTCCGCTGCATTGTCAGCTTTAGTGTTTATCGGGCGCGTGGATGTCATTTTCGCGGCGAACCCGTCGCTGGTCATCATTACCAGCGCACAAAGTACCATTGGTGATCTCTCACGCATGGAAGTCATTGATATCTACATGGGGAGATATAAGTCTCTGAAAAATGGGGAACATGTCACCCCAATTGATTACACACCTGACGCAATACCGCCCTTGAGAGGGCTTTTCTATAAAACGCTGGTCAACCGCTCCGAAAAGGCAATAAGGCTCTACTGGTCCAGGCTGGTTTTTTCTGCCCGCGCCCAGCCCCCTCAAGCTGTCACGTCTCCGGAAGACATGCTTAAACGGGTTACCGCAAACCAGAATGTATTGGGTTATATCGATGAGCGGATGGTTTCATCTTCAGTCAAAGTGGTGTACAGATTAAATGAAAGTCCGAAACCGGCTAGCCATTAAAGTTGCCATCATTGTGGCATTTTGTGCACTGACAGGGGCACTGTTTTTCTCAACCGCTGATTATTATTTCAGTCTTGAAGAAGAAGCGCTCAATGCACAAAAGCACATTGAGGTTCTCGGAAAAACAGTCAAACCCACTGCGACTATCGCTGCCTACCTGGATGATGAGGCGTTGGCGGAAGAAATTCTATCCGGCCTCATCCCTCACGAATTTATCTCAGAAGTACAGCTGGTCAGCTTTACCGGGCTTAAAAAAGTAAAAGGACAAACTTCAGCCAATCCAAACTGGATAAGCATCTACCTTCATCACCCCTTTGAGGAAGGGGTCACCGTTGGCCGGCTCGATATTTCTCCCAATAAGCTTTTCATACAGCAACAAGCCAGAATGGAAGCCTTCGATCAAGGGATCTCACTTTTTGGGATTTCTCTCGCCATCGCATTAATGGTCGGATTGATCATACACCGGATGTTGACCCACCCATTACTGAGGCTTACCCACATTTTTGAAAATGTTCAGCCCGACAACCCCCAGCAGCTCCCCATCCCCGAGCGGCACAAAAATAACGAAATCGGCGCATTTCTGATGGGAATAAATCAACTGATGGTAGAGCTGCGCACGCATATCTACACGGAAAGGTATATGCGTGAAAAAACGGAACGGCTGGAACGGAAATTCCGGATAATCTTCGAACAATCAAGCGCCGGGATTTGTATTCTCGACCCCAATAATTTGGTTATAAACAGCAACCGTTCATTTTGCCGGCTTTTTTCTTGCCCATCCCAAACATCCCCCGTCTTGTTTCATGAGTTATTCAGTCAGCCAGACAACATTATTAAAGTCATTAATGAGCTGAGAAACAGTGGTGAGCGAAACATTATTTCTGCAGACTTTACGCTCCATTCCCCGGCTTCAAGCAAATCCGAAAGGAAGCTCCATTGCCTGCTATCAAAAATCATTGACCCGGATGCACCGGATAACCATTACATTGAACTGGTTGCCCATGACATTACTGAAAGGGCGAAAAAAGAACAAACCGCGCATTACGAAGCGACGCACGATGAACTTACCGGCCTGTATAACCGCCGCGCCGGAGAAAGGTTGTTGAGCCGGTGGCTGGAAAACGCACTGGCGAAAGGGGAATCCGTTGTCATCATCATTATCGACCTTAACGGTTTCAAATTGATCAATGACGGTTTTGGCCACGAGGCCGGCGACAAAGTTCTGAAAGAGGTGTCCGCCCGAATCAAACAAAGTTTCCGCACGGAAGATGCCTGTATCCGTTGGGGAGGCGACGAATTCATTGTGATCCAAAGAATCGCAAACCCGGAAATGAGCCTTTTGAAAAACCGGATTAAAAACTTCCTTTTAACCCTTAAAGACCCCATCACATACGGGTCAGAATTAATCAGGGTCGGGGGGAGTATTGGAGTCTCCATCGCCCCGAAAGACAGCAAATCCATGAACGAATTGCTGGGGCTTGCAGACAGGATGATGTACACGGTTAAATCATCGAGCCGCAGTGGGATGGCTTTTTACGACACACTCGAACAAGCTCAGTATATCGAACATATTTAAAACCCCGGAAACGCTCGCAAAGCACCGGATATTCAAGCTGTTGATTTGTCTGTCAGATTGACCTATCCACCTTTTTAGCAGAATATTATACCCATACAACCCCGGATATAACCGGGTATTTTCGCCCAATATTTTTCCAGATAGCCAGGGATTGGAGAAGAAAATTGAAACTTCAGCAGCTGAAATATCTGAAGGCCATAATGGATAATAACCTCAATATATCCGCGGCCTCAGAAGCGTTATACACCTCTCAGCCGGGCATCAGTAAACAGGTTGGCTTATTGGAAAATGAACTCGGTGTTCGTATATTTGAACGCCGGGGCCGTCACCTTCATGGCGTTACACCGGTAGGCATTGAGATCATCAAATGCGCGGAGCGCATGCTGGAGCTTGAGGGAAAAATAAAAGCGATTTCCAAACGCCATCTCGATCCCAACTCCGGCTCGCTGAATATCTACACCATGCCCACGATTGCCCGCTATCTCCTGCCGGACACGGTGGCTTACTTTACCCGGAAGTACCCACGAATTTCCTTCCACCTGCAACCGACCCTGCCGGCCAACGAGAAATTCAAACTCAGCAAAGGCTATGCAGATTTTTCCATCGTTGCGCAGGATATTCCATTCGATAAAGATTTAATTACCCTGCCGGCTTATCTGTGGACACTGTCTCTGGTTGTGCCTGAAAACCATCCTTTGACCCACATTGACAAACCGACACTCCAGGATTTGGCGCAGTACCCGATTCTCAGTTACGAGCAAGGAGCAATTGGCCGCAATGTGCAGGACCAAACTTTTGCGCGTGCAGGTCTGGAACCGCACTACCATATGACCATGATGGACGCTGACATCATCAAGCGCTATGTGGAACTGGGGATGGGTATCGGCATCATTGCCTCGCTCGCCGCGCGGGATATCGGCAGCATGAAGATAACCCATATCAACTTGGACCACCTGTTTGAGCCTTGTAAAGCATGGCTTTGCTTCAGCAAGGATATCTTGTTGCAAGACTATATGTACGACTTCATATCCACCTTCTCTCCTCACCTGACCAAAGAGGTCATGGAGATGGTACTTATGCAGCCGACACAGGAGAAAATTGACCTGCTGGTCCAGGATCTTGAGATGCCAGTTTATTAAAGAGAGATGCAAAGGGAAGCAGACCGCTTCCCTTTTTCTTTCTGCCCGACAACGCGCTAAAACGTATACCCGTTTCTTTCAGCTATACTTTTCAAAAGCCAATGAAACGTGGAGACATTATGGCTGCACTACCGGAGACACATCAGGGTCAGGATGCTCTCACATTTGCCCAACGTATCGTTGCGGAAGGCGAGCATTGGATGGATCTCGCGCTTTCTTCCTTGTCAGCACTCAATCCTTGCACCGAAATGCCTCTTTCCCCGGAAGACTCCGAAAACGACATCTAAAAACAGAAACGCCTGATTTTGTTTACGGAGAGATATCCAACTGGCGTAACGTCTGCCGGATTATGCTTTGTGGCAACGGGACGTACCCGTCCTTGGCAACAATTGCCTGCCCCTCTTCAGACAATACCAACCGGATAAATTCCTGGGTCAGCTTCGGCAACGGCTTGTTGGGCACTTTATTAACGTACACGTAAAGGAAACGCGCCAGCGGGTAGCTGCCATCAGCGGCGGTCTCTGAAGACGGAGCGACAACGACCCCGTCATCCCGGATGAGCGGTACAGCCCGGACACTGGCAGTCTGGAAACCGGCTCCCGAATAACCAATGGCATGAAGCGACGATGCTACTGCCTGTACAACGGATGCAGAACCGGGTTGCTCATTCACGTTATCGAGAAAATCCCCTTTGCAAAGTGCCTTCGATTTGAAATACCCATACGTACCGGACACAGAATTGCGGCCGAACAACTGGATATCCCGGTTTTTCCAGTTACCCGTCAGGCCAAGTTGCCCCCAGGTACGAATGGATGAGTGGCTCCGCAACGGAGGTTACGGGAGAACACAGCATCAACCTGTTCAAAGCTCAGTGCTGGCAAAGGGTTGTCATGGTGGACAAAAATCGCGAGCGCATCAATGGCAACCGGTACGGCAACCGGCTTATAACCGTAGCGGGTTTCAAACCCTTCGATTTCCCGTGCCCGCATCTCCCGGCTCATTGGCCCCAGTTGCGCAGTCCCCTGAATCAGTGCTGGCGGCGCAGTTGCCGACCCTGCACTCTGAATCTGAACATTCACATTCGGGTAATGGCGCTCAAACGCTTCCGCCCAGAAGGTCATCAGGTTGGCAAGGGTATCCGACCCCATTGACGACAGGTTGCCGGTTACCCCCTCTACTTTCCGGTATTCTTTAAGGTGATGGGCCGACGCAGGCTGGATACCCAGCATCATCAGCAAAAAACCTACTGCGACAAAAAACTTAGCTCGCCGCACTGTTGGCTTCCTCCATCGCCGAAAGGCGCTCCGGCAGGGTAAAGGCGAAGGTACTTCCCTTGCCCACAATACTGCTGATTTCCAGCTCTGTTTCGTGGTGACTCAGGGCATGTTTCACTATCGCAAGCCCCAGACCACTTCCGCCAGTCTGGCGTGAGCGGGCCTTATCGACACGGTAGAAGCGTTCAGTCAGCCGGTGAATATGCTTGGCCGGTATCCCGTCACCGGTATCAATCACTTCAAGGCGCGGACCATCGTCAGACAGGTACCAGTTAACCGTGATGTTCGAGCCCGGTGGCGTGTATTTCACCGCGTTGTAGACCAGGTTGGAGATGGCGCTGCGAAGCTGTTCATCATCGCCGAGCACTTTCAGGCTGTGATCGACATTAAATGCCAGCACATGACCGTCATCCCCGCTCAGTGCATGGGCCTCTTTCTCAAGTACATCCAGCATTTGCGGCACGTCTACTTTGTGGTCGAGTGCCAGTTTTGGAGCCGCTTCAATCTTGGACAGTGTCAGCAACTGGTTAACCAGACTGTCCATCCGAGTCAGCTGTTCTGTCATGACGCCATGTGCCTTTTCCCACATCGGACCGGACAGCAAATCCGGATCTTGCGCCATTTCCAGGTAACCACGCAGGACCGTCATCGGGGTTCGCAGTTCGTGGGAAACGTTGGCGAAGAAGTTACGCCGCATCCCTTCCAGCTTTTTCACCTGAGTGATATCACGTACCACCATCAGGTACTCATCTTCCGCATAAGGCATGGTACGGAATTCAAGCGTCCGGCGGGCATTCACCGGAGAGCGCATTTCCAGCGAATGCTCGAAATCTTCCTCAGCGATATAGGCCACAAATTCGGGCGTACGGATAAGGTTGGTAATGTGCTGACCGGCATCAACGGGCATCTGCAACCCAAGCAGGTTGGTCGCCAGCTTATTGCACCAGACAATATCGCCTTGGTTATCGAACACCACCACCGCATCGGGCAGTGATTCAGAACCATTCCGGAATCGGCGAATCAGGTTGGAGAGCTCTCGGCGGCGCCGGCGCTGGCGAAGCTGAAGCCTGTAAACACCGTTAAACAGCGGCTCCCAACTTCCTTTGCCGGAAGGCGGCGTCAACCGGCGATCTTTGTTATATAGCCAGTCAGAGAGCTTTATAAGATGGTGGCAATGCCAAAGCACCAGCGTTACGCTGGCAGCAAAAAGCAACCAGGGCAAGCCGCCGAAGATCATTCCAAGCAGCACCCAGGGCAAATAAAAAAAAGCCAGCTCCCATGCCAGCTTCTTCCATGACAGTCGTTCGACCATTCAAATCTCCGTACTACGCCGCATACCGGCGCGGTATTTTATACGCGGGTAGAGAAGCGGTACCCGGCACCACGCACAGTTTGGACATATTTATCATGCCCGCCGGTTTCCAGCGCTTTGCGCAGGCGACGGATATGTACGTCCACGGTACGGTCTTCAACATAAACGTTGGTACCCCAGACGTTGTTGAGCAGTTGTTCGCGGCTGTAAACCCTTTCCTGGTGCGTCATAAAAAAGTGCAGCATCTTGAACTCGGTTGGCCCCATATCAATAGGGTCTTCATTGCTGGTCACCCGGTGGGAAACCGGATCCAGGCGAAGCCCATGTACATCGATCACATCATCCAGTGTCGTCGGGGATACACGGCGCATAACCGCTTTCAAGCGCGCAATAAGCTCTTTCGGTGAGAAAGGCTTGGTAATGTAATCATCGGCGCCGACTTCCAGGCCGCGAACCTTGTCTTCTTCCTCACCGCGGGCTGTAAGCATCACAACCGGGATCTGACGCGTCATCTCGTCACGCTTGAGGTGCTTGATAACGTTAATGCCGGAGCCGCCTGGCAGCATCCAGTCCATGATAACCAGGTCAGGATAAGGTTCAGCGATTTTCTCCATCGCGCTGTCATAGTCCTCTGCCTCAACGGTCTGGTAACCCTTCTGCTCCAGGACAAAACATAACATTTCACGAATAGGAGCTTCGTCTTCTACTACAAGAATCCTTGTCGCCATCTCTATATACCCGTTTTTTAACGTAACTGGGGGCAATTATGTGTTCTTATTATGACAGTTTTGTGACCCAGTGATAGTGATTATCTATCAACCACCGTCGATATTGCCCCGAAAATACCAAATCTAGCCGGGAATTCCCGCTTAGCCCCTGACCTGAACCCGGCTGACACCGCCGCCCAACGCCTCGACTGCGACCTGTACACCAATTCTTTCTACCAGCGTACCAACATGGGAAATTACCCCAATCTGACGGCCATCTGCCTGAAGGGTATCCAGACAGGCGAGCGCCATTTCCAGGCTGTCCGGATCGAGCGTTCCGAAACCTTCGTCAATAAACAGCGATCCGAGCTGCCGGGTATCTGCGGCCAGTGACGCCAATGCCAGCGCAAGGGAAAGCGAAAGCAGGAAGCTCTCACCACCAGACAGCGATTCGACACTGCGCACTTCATCGCCCATATCATGGTCAACCACCTGCAAGGCAAGCGGACTGGTCGGCACAGTCTGCAGTGAATAGCGTGGCGCCAGTTCCATCAGGTGCTTGTTGGCCACCAGCACAAGCTGTTGAAGCGTCAGTGCCTGGGCAAGGTTTCGGAATTTACTGCCGGTTGCAGAGCCCATAACGTCAGCCATCTTCATCCACAGTTCTGTTTGCTGGCGTTGTGTCAGCAGTTTCTCCTGAAGCTCTCCGGCTTGCTTTTCTGCCTCCCGGCCTTTCTCCAGTGCCTGACGGGCACTGAACAGTTGCTCGCCCAGTTCCTGTTTTGTCGATTGCCACTCAGAGCGACACGCCTCCTGAAGCGCCAATGTCGCCTCGTTATCATCTGCCAGCAATGATTTCCCTGCCAGCCAGGCATTGGCTTGGTCCACCGAGGGCATCGCTCCTCAATGCGATTCTGGCGTTCCGTAATCCGGGTGCGCTCGGTAAGCACTGCCTGTTCCAGCGCGCTCAATGCTTCCCGTTCCTGCTGCTGCCAAATCTGGTCACGGCTGAGGAGCTGCATCAGGTCGTACTCAGTCAACCCAAATTCCTCCTGCCAGCCCATCCAACGGTGAAGGGTTTCACGGTATTGTTTCTGGCTCTCTTCCCGTTGCTGGCGGGCACTTTCAAGTTGTGCCTGAACAGTTGCCCGCGACGCCATGCTTTGGCTCAATCTCTTTTCTGCATCCGCAAGGGTTGCCGCCAACTGGGCAATGGATTCACGCATCCGGTTTTCCAGTTCTGACAGATCCGGTTCTGCTATCAGAGCAAAACGCGTTTCACGCAACGAAGCGAGCTGGCTGTCCAGCACGCCCAACTGCTGACTGGTTTGCTCATACTGGCGGCCAAGTGACGTCAGCTCACTTTCGATAGCGGAGATTTGCGGCGCCATGTCTGTCAGCCGGGCCTGTGCCTCGTCGCGCTGCTGTTTCAGGGTACGGTACTGGTTAAGTTGCTGGCGCAGTTGATAGACGTACTGTTCTGCACCAACCTGTTCAAGCATGCCTGCCCAGCTATGGTCACCGAATTGGCTGTCCAGGGTATGGCCCCGGGATTCGAGGGTTTTGACCTGATCCTGTCGCTGTTCATCGAGCGACTTCTGGCGCTCTGCAGCCTGGGTAAGGCGATTTTCGATCTGGTGAAGCTGCTCTTTCACACCCGCTTCAAAGCGCTCGATATCCGCCACATGCTGTTGCAACTGCCGCAACTGGTTCACCTGCTGCTGTTGCCATTCGAGCTCGCGGTAACTGCGCTCAAGCACCGGGTAAAGCTGCTGGGCTTCTTCACGTCGAGCCATCAGCCATTCACGGTAACCACTGCCCTCAACGAACGCCCGGTCTGCATCGGGGTTAACCTGTTGTACGGCGGGAAGGAGTTGCGACTCAAGCTGCCCCAGCACCTGTTCACGCTTGGCGGTTTCACTCTGGTAAAGAGCCAGTTGCTGCTCCCACTCCCGGCTCTGGCGTTCAATGTAGTGCAGCTGCGCCTCAGTTTCCCGGTGCTGCTGGGCAAGTTGGTTTCTGCGCTGCTGGAGCTCATGGAGCATCCCTTCCACCACCGGGTGCTCTTCCCGGTAAGGATGGTGTTCTGAACCGCACAGCGGACAGGCTTCTCCATCCGTAACTGTGCCCGCAGCTCAGACAATCCGGCGACAGCCATTCCCCGCTGTAACGCATGTTCTGCTTCCTCATAGCGGCTAACAAGTTGCACCAGTTCCGGCTGCAACAGAGCTTTCTTCTCCCCGGCATCCATGAGGCATGTTCAAGCTTGTTGCGCTCATCATGGAGCGTTTCAGGTCATCATGGAACTGAAGCCAGTCAGCACTTTCGGATACCAGCGAACTCAACAGGTTGTAACGCTTGTGATCCTCGTTGTAACGCTTTTGGACCTCATCGAGGGTCTTTTCAAGCTCAGATGGGTTGAGGCGTGCAACCTGTTCTTCAGCCTGCGCTTTGTCTCCGGCAGCGACGGAAAGGCGGCTATCCAGTTCCTGACGTTGTAAGACAGCTTGCTGGTTTTGCTGGGACAGCTGGCGGTATTCCCCTTCAATCCGGGCGATCGCATTGCGTGCAGCAAGATACTGCTCCAGGTTATCCAGTACCGGCTGGTACTGCTCGGCCACCTGTGACATATCACCAAACTGGACCAGTGCTGCATCAATCTGCTGCTGCTGGTAGCGAAGCTGTGCGTGTTCAGAGGAAAGTTCGCTGTGGGTACGTTTGGCTTTGGTATATTGCTCTCCAATCGTTGCCTGTGCTGTCTCCTGCTCATCACGCTGTCGCGAAAGGTGGCTTATCTGCTGATCAATACCTGCGGCTTTACGAACGTTGGGTTCGAGTTCCTCCCACCGTTGTTGGGTTTTCTTCAACTGGGCTGCCGCAGTCTCACTGGCTGACTGGCTGTCCGTCACATTACGGGTTTCCTCTTCAAGCTGGGATTCATAAACCACCAGTGATTTTTCCAGCTTGTCTTTCTGGAGCCGGCTTTGTTGCAACTGGTTAAAGTCGGACTGGGCGGGTTGAACCTTGCTGATCAGGCTCAATGTCTCCACCCGGGATTGCGCTTCATTCCAGGCTTCATCTGCCTTCACCAGCGCCTGCTGCGCTTCACCGAGTTGGCGCTCTCTTTCAGCCTGCTCTACAAGCGTTTTCTGGTACGCTGCAAGCTGGTTAACCAGGCTGTCCAAGTCTCCGGTCTGGGTATTCAGGGAATCGATTTGCTCAGAGAGTGCTTGTTTTTCCTCATCTGACAACAGACTGATGCCGCCCAGTTGTTCTTCAAGCTGACCGAGGCTTGCCTTTTCAGCTTTGGCTTTTTCATAAGCGGCAACCGACAGGCGTGAGTAAATCTCCCCGCCCGTCATACGCTCCAGCAATGCAGCCCGTTCATCGGCACCAGCTTTCAGGAACGCAGCAAACTCCCCCTGAGGGAGCATCACGGCCCGGCGGAACTGCTCATAGCTCAGCCCCACCAGCTCTTCAATCTTGCCCAGCACTTCCTGTTTTTTCCCGGCAAAACGCTGGCCATCTTCCAGGTTTTCCAGCCACTGCTCAGAGGCCTGTACGCGGCCATCAGCCTTACCACGGGCACGGCGTACATGCCAATGCGCCCGCCAGTGGCTTCCGTTATTGGCAACAAAATCCACCTCGGAATAGCCTTCCGCCTTTCCACGGGAAAGGATATTCCGGACATCATTGGCTTTCAGTCGGGCTGCTTCATCACCCAGACCAATTTCAGCGTCATTTTTCTTGTTTGCCGTCAGTCTCGGCATCCGGTCATAAAGGGCAAGGCAGATAGCATCCAGCAACGTTGATTTGCCGGCCCCGGTTTTACCGGTGATGGCAAACAGGCCACTTTCACCCAAACGGCCACCGGCAAAATCGATTTCAAAACTCTGTTGGATACTTGCCAGGTTCTCACCCCGCAGTGCCAGAATCTTCATACGTCTTGTTCCTCAGCCGTTTCAGCCTCAACCATCAACTGTTCAAATGCTTTCATCATCGCCTCATCGGGTGCCCCCTCAAACTTTCGCTGCCAACCGTAGGTAAATACCTGCTCCGGTGTCACCTCTTCCAGCCTGCGGTTTTCCATGGGGTTATCCGATACCTCACAGGTGTATCGGGTGGCAATGCGGGCAAGGCGGAGAGGTTTGTCCTTGATGGCTTTCAGGATCTTTTCACGCAGCATGGGCTGCGGCTGGTCAAGCAACAATGCCACTTCAACCAGGGGCTGCTGCTCACGAGGCAACTCTTCGAGTTTCAGGGATTTCAGCGCCTTGAGCACATCATCCAGCGGGGCTGCTTTTTCCGGTACCCGCATCAGTTCAACCGTACGGGGAATCTCCAGGGGATGCACCTCAGCCAGCTCTCCGCCGTTGAGTTCCACACTCAACACCTGGTGATGGTAATGGCGCTCTGACAGGGAGAGCGGTATCGGCGAGCCCGAATAGCGGATCCGGCTCTGTTTGGCAACTTGCTGAGCAAGGTGAAGATGACCCAGTGCCACATAGGTGATGTCGTCCTGGAAAATGTCCGCCGGCAGCGCGTGCTGGTTTCCGCCAAGGATCCGGCGTTCAGACATTTCCGAAAGCGAACCGGATGCCATGTAACAGTGCCCCATGGCCACCAGGGCCTGCCCAGGTTCAAGCCGGGTTTTCGCTGCCTCATACACTTCCCGGTAAAGCTCACGCACTCCGGCGATCAAACGGTCATCGACCTCATCCAGGTGCTGGGTTCGCAGGTCACTTGATCGCAGGAACGGCACTGCCATAACCCAGGCAGCTGTTTCCCCGGACTTGTCAGACACCGGGATCAGCATCCGCTCAATATCCAGGCTGCCGTCAGGTAAACGCCGGATACCGCCGACCATATGAAGGTCAAAGGCTTTCAGCAGCTCGTGTGGGGCATCCAGTTTACTCGGGGAGTCGTGGTTGCCCCCGGTAATCACCACATCCATGTCAGGCAGGGCTTTCGCCATTCTGGCCAGGAAACGGTACAACATCTGCCAGGCCGATGCCGGCGGGTTTGCTGTATCAAAAATATCGCCGGAAACCAGCAGTGCATCAGCCTGCTCGCGCTCCAGGGTCTCTGCCAGCCAGTCCAGGAAAGCCTGGTGTTCATACTCCCGGTCATAACCGTGGAGCTGGTGTCCGAGGTGCCAATCTGAGGTATGGATGATTTTCATGGATGCCGCTTTTTTATGAATTTGAATCGGGACTGATTTTACTCCAATTGGAGCGACATTCTGCGCGCAATGCAATACCATAACCGCCTCGCTCATTTAACTGGATAAAGCTTCGCCATGATGTGGTTTAAGAATTTGCTCGTATATCGCTTCACCCGCGATATCGACCTTGATGCTGACCAGCTGGAAAAGCAGCTGGAAGAGTTCCGTTTTACCCCTTGCGGCAGCCAGGACAAGCAGAAGTTCGGCTGGTCCCATGCAATGGGCAAACAGGGTGACATGTACACCCATGTGGCAGACGGCAATATCCTGATCTGTGCGCGCAAGGAAGAAAAGATCCTGCCGGCTTCTGTGGTTAAAGAAGCACTGGATGCCAAAGCGGAAGCGATGGAGAAAGAAGCAGGCAAGCCGCTGAGCAAGAAAGACAAGAACGGCTTAAAGGACGATATCATTATCGACCTGCTGCCACGCGCTTTCAGCCGCCACAGCAAAATGTATGCGCTGATCATGCCAAAACGCGGCCTGATCGTGGTAGATGGCAGCTCGTTCAAGAAAGCGGAAGATATGCTTGCCCTGTTGCGTAAATCCATCGGCAGCCTCCCGGTAGTACCGGTAGAAACTGACAAGCCGGTTGAACTGGCAATGACCGAGTGGGTTCGCTCCGGCTATGCCCCAAAAGGCTTCACCATTGCTGACGAAGCTGAACTGAAAGCGATGCTGGAAGAAGGCGGTATCATCCGCTGCAAGAAGCAAGACCTTGGCAGTGATGAAATCCTGGCACACATTGAAGCGGAAAAGCTGGTGACCAAGCTGGCGATGAACTGGCAGGAGCGTCTCGACTTTATGCTGTGCGAAGATTTCTCAATCAAGCGCCTGAAGTTTGCTGATGAGCTGCGTGACCAGAATGACGATATCGACCGCGAAGACATGGCACAGCGCTTCGATGCTGACTTCTCACTGATGTGCGGCGAGCTGGGTGCGTTCCTGGACAACCTGATTGAAGAACTCGGCGGCATCGACAAGCAGCAGGGCTAATCAGCCTAAAAACGAAATTCCAAAAGGGCCATAACGGCCCTTTTGTTCAACAGATTGGTAAGTTTGTTCAGCGGACTAACTGATATTCCGCAACAAGGCTCTGAAGTGGGATATGCAATCCGTGATGAAGCTTTCTGATCATATTGATGGTGAGTTTTCTTTTCCGGTTAAGCACTTCACTCACCCGGCTGCGCTGGCCTAGATAAGGCACCAGATCTGCATCCTCCAAGCCCAGTTGCTCCATCCTGAATTTTATCGCCTCAACCGGATCTGGCGCAGCTATCTGGAACGTCGATTTCTCATACGCCTCAACCAAAATCCCCAATACTTCCAGCTCATCCCCTTCTGGCGTGCCTGGCTCCGCATCCCAAAGAGTCTCTATCCGCATCAAAGCAGCCTGGTGCTCAACGTCTGTTTTTATCGGCTTGATTGACATACTCACTTCCTTAAACGGAGACGGCATCGATTTTGTCATACTGGGCATGAGTGCCGACAAAACGAATGTAGCACATGGCAAATTTGTAATTCACTGCAACGATCAATCGATACTTGTTTCCGTGAATATTGAAAACCACACGGTTGTTTGCCACAAAACTGGCATTTCTATACTTGTCTTTTATATCAGCAGGTGATTGCCAACTTGCCTGTTTTGCCTCATCAAACCACGCTTTTAACGGCTGTTCAGCATCTCTATATGCTGGTTTTTCCCAAAACTCTCTCAATGTGGCCCGAGAGATAATCCTCATAACAAATCCCTTATATTTCCCATTATGGGAAATGATTGCTTTTTAGTCAACACAGTGTCCATACAGGGAAATGAAAGTAGATTTTTGAGAGATCAGAAAGCAATACCCGGTTACCGTTATTCGGATGGACAACACTCATCCGGTTGTAACGGCATCAGGTTATACCCGCAGAGTTTAATATCAACCGGGTTATTTCACTGGCCATTAACCTCTCAAAAGAGGTCCTTCCGCTTAAGCATCCGGAATAACCATAAAAAAACCCGCCGTTTCCGGCGGGTTTTTGGTTAAAGCGTAGTGTTAAGTAATAAATTACTTAGCAGCGTTACGTTCTTTAACTTCAGCGATAACTTTTTCAGCTACGTTGTTCGGACATGGTGCGTAGTGTGAGAACTCCATAGAGAACTGACCACGACCAGAAGTCATAGTACGCAGGGTACCGATGTAACCGAACATTTCTGACAGTGGTACATCACCCTTGATGCGAACACCAGTAACACCAGCTTGCTGGTCTTTGATCATGCCGCGACGACGGTTAAGGTCACCGATTACGTCACCAACGTGATCTTCTGGAGTGAACACGTCAACCTTCATGATAGGCTCAAGCAGCTGTGGGCCGGCCTTAGGCATAGATTGACGGAACGCACCCTTAGCTGCGATTTCAAACGCGATCGCAGAGGAGTCAACTGCGTGGAAGCCACCGTCGAACAGTTCAACTTCAACGTCAAGAACAGGGAAGCCAGCCATAGGACCAGTTTCCATCATTTCCTTGAAGCCTTTTTCGATTGCAGGCCAGAATTCCTTAGGAACGTTACCGCCAACAACAGAAGAAGTGAACGCGAAGCCTGAGCCTTGCTCGCCTGGCTTGATGCGGTAGTCGATCTTACCGAACTGACCAGAACCACCAGACTGCTTCTTGTGAGTGTAGCTGTCTTCAACTGGCTTGGTGATAGTTTCACGGTAAGCAACCTGTGGAGCACCTACAGTCAGCTCAACGCCGTGTGTACGCTTAAGGATGTCAACCTTGATGTCCAGGTGCAGCTCACCCATACCTTTCAGGATGGTTTCGCCAGTTTCCTGGTCAGATTCAACCTGGAATGATGGATCTTCAGAAACCATCTTGCCCAGTGCAACACCCAGCTTCTCAGAAGCGCCCTTGTCCTTAGGAGCAACAGCGATAGAGATTACTGGTTCTGGGAAGATCATTGGTTCCAGAGTACATTCGTGCTTAGGATCACACAGAGTGTGACCAGTCTTAACTGCCTTCATACCAACAACAGCGATGATGTCACCTGCGTGTGCAGAATCGATCTCGTTACGGTCGTTAGCGTGCATCTCAACCATACGGCCGATACGCTCAGTCTTACCAGTTGCACTGTTCAGGATGGTGTCACCCTTCTTCATCTTACCAGAGTAGATACGGATGAAGGTCAGGGCACCGAAGCGGTCGTCCATGATCTTGAACGCCAGAGCGCGCAGTGCTCGTCTTCAGATACAGTTGCAACTTCGCCAGTTGGCTCACCAGTTTCTGGGTTAGTCAGAGGCTGTGGGTCAACTTCAGTTGGAGATGGCAGGTAATCAACTACTGCGTCCAGAACCAGCTGGATACCTTTGTTCTTATAAGCAGAACCACAGTAAGTTGGGAAGAATGCCAGATCGCGGGTACCTTACGGATACAACGCTTGATGTCTTCTACAGAAGGCTCTTCACCTTCCATGTAAGCCATCATCAGTTCGTCGTCTTGCTCAACGGCAGTTTCGATCATCTGCTCGCGGTAAGCTTCAACGTCGTCAACCATTTCAGCTGGTACATCTTCAACAGAGTAGTTTTCTGGCAGGCCAGAATCATCAGATGTATGCTTTACGGCTCAGTACGTCTACAACGCCCTTGAAGTCATCTTCGATGCCGATTGGCAGAGTCATTACCAGTGGAGTTGCGCCCAGAACGTTCTTAACCTGGTCACATACACGGTAGAAGTCTGCACCCATACGGTCCAGCTTGTTTACGAAGATCAGACGTGAAACGCGTGATTCGTCAGCGTAACGCCAGTTAGTTTCTGACTGAGGCTCAACACCGCCTGAACCACAGAATACACCAACACCGCCGTCCAGAACTTTCAGTGAACGGTATACTTCGATGGTGAAGTCAACGTGTCCTGGAGTATCGATGATATTCAGACGATGATCATTCCAGAAACAGGTAGTTGCAGCTGACTGGATTGTGATACCACGCTCAGCTTCCTGCTCCATGAAGTCAGTAGTAGAAGTACCGTCGTGGGTGTCACCGATCTTGTGGATCTTACCAGTGAGCTTAAGGATACGCTCGGTAGTTGTAGTTTTACCCGCGTCAACGTGAGCAAAAATACCGATATTTCTGTATTTTGATAAGTCAGTCATGATTCAACTTTGTTCGCTTAGTTTATAACGTGCGCGCAGTATGCCACAAACTCCCGAAAAACCACACATCAAAGCTTGAATGTCACTATAAATTTTCACCCCGGCAACGAATGAACGCAGCCGACTGGGAAAAATAAAAAAAAACCGCTCCGGCTCCCGGAAACGATCATTTTGAATGCAACATTAAATTTGATGAATAATTTTTATTTAATCAGCGAGTTACGGCAACCTCTGTCTCTAAGATGAGAGCGGGATGATTCCTTCCCCGCGCCATCGGCTTAGAATTCTGCGTAATTCTAGCCTCATTTACACTTCTTCGACAATAAACTTTCCAACTTCTACCCCAACAACCTTCACTTTGTCGCCAATATGCAACGAAAGATCCTGGCAGTGTGGAGCCAGTTCAAGCTGCCACTGGATACCGGAATAAGACACTGCTGAAGGCACGCCTTTTTCCAATGGAGAGGAAAGCGTGAATTCGAGCCCGATAAAGTCACTGGAGGTATTTACCGGCTCCCGTTTTACGTTTTGTGCCCGCTTCATTGGCCCCCACAAAAACAACGTCAAAAGCCCAGCACCTACCCCACTGGATGCCACCAGCGCTGTCATGGTTTCCGGGATCACTCCCGCCATGGACAGCAAACCTGTCAGGGTTGCAGATGCACCGAGAGCCAGCAAAACGATAGTGGACAGCCCCAGCAGCCAGACTTCTACCGCCAGCAACACCATGCCGATAATCAATGTCAGCTGTGCCGGGAGATATTCAGGGCTTCTGCCATATTCAGCTTCCTTTCTGAGTTTTGTTCAGTTGGTTAATAATGGTCATGGCTTCTGCAACAATAGAAGACGCATTGGAACTGCTTTCCGGCAGGAGCACCACAGAAGACTCTTTTGCAATCGCCTGCTTGGCAGAAATTGCCTGGCCAGCAAGATCCAACTGGATCGCCTTCTGGCTTCATCGGTCGCGGCTACGCGGCCAACCACTTCCAGTGATTCTGCTTTTGCCTGGCAACGGCCAAAATGGCCTGAGCCTCACCTTCTGCGCGAAGAATTTGCTCCGCTTTATCTGCTTCCGCTGCCAGTACCTGGCTGCTTTCTCACCCTCGGCAATATTTACTGCCGACTGGCGCTTACCTTCAGATTCCAGAATAACAGCACGCTTTTCACGTTCTGCCTTCATCTGGCGTTCCATGGCATCGAGGACTGAGCGAGGGGGTTCAATATCCTTTATTTCATAACGCAGTACCTGGACACCCCAAGGCGCAGACGCTTCGTTTATGGAAGAGACAATCGCAGTATTCAGGCTTTCACGCTCTTCAAAGGTTTTATCCAGCTCCAGCTTGCCCACTTCACTACGCATGGTAGTTTGCGCCAACTGGGTCACAGAGAAGATATAGTCATCAACACCGTAGCTCGCTTTGAAAGGGTCAATGACCTTGATATAAAGCACGCCATCAACCACCAGTGAGATATTGTCACGGGTAATGGCCGACTGGCTAGGTACGTCATAAGCCTGCTCTTTCAGGGTCTGGGTATACGCCACACGGTCAATCAGCGGGACCAGGAAATTCAGACCGGCTTCCATCGTTTTGTTGTACTTACCAAAGCGCTCAACAACGACAGCCGTGTTTTGTGGTACGAACTTCACTGCTGCACGAAGAACGATCACGACAAGGATAGCCAGCACTATCCAGACATTAACCAAAGACAATACCAGTTCTACCGGATCCATTTCGTTGTTCCTCTTGTGAAAAAATTGGTATTACAAACAATTAAGCCAAGTGTATTCCAGGGAAAACATTGATAAAAGCAATAGATAACTATGCAACCCTGTCTTGTTAACTGCCTCTAAACTTAGCCGGTAGTGACCCCTTGATTGTTTTGTGGCGTGGCTCACAGTACAATCGCGCCACCCCATACCATCAGGTGGTATGGCCTGATTTGCAATCAGACTTACAGGAATAATGTGAAGATGTCGAACTCTACCCCTTTTGTCCCAGAGCTGCTTTCTCCTGCCGGTAGCCTTAAAAACATGCGCTACGCGTTTGCTTACGGTGCCGATGCCGTTTATGCCGGCCAGCCACGCTACAGCCTCCGTGTACGTAACAACGAATTCAACCACGAAAACCTGAAACTCGGTATCGATGAGGCCCATGCCCTCGGCAAGAAGTTCTACGTGGTCTGCAATATCGCACCCCACAACTCTAAGCTGAAAACCTTTATTCGTGACCTCAAGCCGGTTGTTGACATGGGCCTGATGCCCTGATTATGTCTGACCCGGGCCTGATCATGATGGTGCGTGAAGCATTCCCGGAAATGGCAATCCACCTGTCTGTCCAGGCGAATGCCGTTAACTGGGCAACCGTAAAATTCTGGGAAAAGCAGGGTGTAGAGCGTGTAATTCTGTCACGCGAGCTGTCGCTGGATGAAATTGAAGAAGTCCGCGAGCAGTGCCCGAATATGGAAATTGAAATTTTTGTCCACGGCGCACTGTGCATGGCTTATTCAGGCCGCTGCCTGCTGTCTGGCTACATCAACAAGCGTGACCCTAACCAGGGTACCTGCACCAATGCCTGCCGCTGGGATTACAAGATCCATGAAGCCAAAGAAGACGAAGCCGGCCAGATTGTAGAAGTTCAGGAAGTGACCCCGACCCTGGGTGTGGGCGAGCCAACTGACGAAGTTGTCCTGCTTGAAGAAGGCCGCCGTCCGGGTGAACTGATGGCTGCGTTCGAAGACGAGCATGGCACCTACATCATGAACTCCAAGGATCTGCGTGCCATCCAGCACGTAGAACGCCTGACTAAAATGGGCGTGCACTCGCTGAAAATCGAAGGCCGTACCAAGTCCTTCTATTACTGCGCCCGAACCGCCCAGGTATACCGCAAGGCGATCGACGACGCCGTTGCGGGCAAGCCATTTGACGAAACCCTGATGACCACGCTGGAAAGCCTGGCTCACCGTGGTTACACCGAAGGCTTCCTGCGCCGCCACGTTCACAGCGAATACCAGAACTACGACTACGGTTATTCCATTTCAGACACCCAGCAGTTTGTAGGTGAGTTTACCGGCAAACGCCGCGATGGCATGGCGGAAGTGGAAGTGAAGAACAAGTTCGTTCTCGGTGACGAGATGGAACTGATGACGCCTCAGGGCAACATTGTCTTCAAGCTGGACACCATGGAAAACCGCAAGAGCGAAGCCATTGATGATGCCAAGGGCAATGGTCACTTTGTCTATATCCCAGTTCCAGAAGATGTTGAGCTGGACTACGCCCTGCTTATGCGCAACCTTCACGATGGCGCAAATACCCGCAATCCGCATGCAGTAAAAGAAACCGCAGAGGCTGCAAAGTAATATGGCCCTGCTTATCACGGATACCTGCACCGCGTGCGATATGTGTGAACCGGAATGCCCGAACGATGCAATATCGTTCGGTGCCGAGATCTATGAGATCGACCCGGACCGCTGTACTGAGTGTGTAGGCCACTACGACAAGCCAACCTGCCAGTCGGTCTGCCCTATCACCAACTGCATCATTATCGATCCGCAGCGGGTGGAAACACAGGAAGAGTTGCTGGAAAAGTTCGTCATCGTTCAAGGGTTGGCGGAATAACAAAAAAGGGCCGGATGGCCCTTTTCTGAATCTTGCTGTCGGCAGTGAGATCAGAGTGGTGAGCCAAAATCAAAGCCTCGTATCTCAGCTTCGGATCTTGTACTTTATCTCGCCACTCATAACTCGTTACGTGTTTCTGTCCATCACACCCCAATCATTTCCCCTATCACCTCTCCCCACGCAACATATGCAGCACCATTGAGGTGTAAGTCATCCGTACTGAATTGGGTTGAAAGAACGCCATCAGGGCAAAGTGTTTGGGTCAAGTCTATGTAACGGCAGCCCTTCTCGGTACACATGGCCTGAAGCTCTTGGTTTAATTCGGTCACTTTCGGGTTCAGCCAATCAATACTTGCCCCGACATAAAGCGTCGATTGCACGACTACCGCTATACCGGCTTGTAGCCAGCCGTCGACAAGCTTCCGGTAGTTGACCATAACTTCGTTTAATTCCATGCCTTGCGACAAATCGTTAATGCCGGCCATTACAAACACAGTATCCGGGTTTACCTGATTAACCGTGTGTGCCCGGAGCAACATCCCTTTAGTGGTATCTCCGGCAATGCCGCGGTTTACCACCCGGCAGCCGGACAGGATTTCATGCCAGGGTGCCCATTCGGTAATCGAGTCGCCAAACATCACCACATCAGCATCCGTCCCAAATGTTTCATGGCATGACAGGCAGTGGAGGTAACGCCCGAAGCTGTGCCCGGTCTGGTTAATGCTGAGACTTTTACCCAACGCCACGATTTTTTCAGAATCAGGGAGATCCCCCAGGGAAGCGAGAATCCCATCAGCCTGACGTAAAATCAGCCCGGACTGAGAATCAAAAGGAGACCCTGCAATAGCTTCGAGTAACGCATCCACAAATACATAGACAGAAGACGGCTTTGTTGAAAGCCGGGAATAAAGCTCAAAAAGGTTAAGGGCTTCCCCGGACCCCGATGCCGACACAACATACTGCCTGATCTGTTCTTTCATCCCTTGTTTCCTGTTGCGGTAGATTCACTGGTTAAATTGTTCAGGGATGTTACGCCAGTGCCTCACTGCACCCGGCCTGTATGGTCGCGGAATTAAACCACTCTGTCACATGTTCAAGCCGGGTAATCGCGGAGCCCACTGTCACCGCCAGCGCCCCATGGCGAATTGCCTCGGCAGCCAGTTCCGGCGTATTAAAACGTCCCTCGGCCATGGTAAGGAATCCGGCCTGCACAAAACGGGTGATAAGTTCAAAATCGGGGTTTTCCGGCACATCTCCACCGACATATCCTGAAAGCGTGGTACCGATAAATTCGACACTGTGGGCATGTGACCACTCACCGTCTTCAAAGCAGGAGCAATCAGCCATTGCCAGGCAGCCGGATGAGCGGATTGCCTCTACCAGAAACTCCCGGGGTTCCGGGCGGATTCGGTCCGTCGCGTCAAAGGCAATGATAGTTGCACCCGCATTGGCGAGATCCTGAACATCACGTACATAGGCAGTGATCCGAACCGGGCTGTCAGCCAAATCCCGTTTCACAATTCCGATAACAGGAATGCTGACTGCCTTTGCCACAGCAGCAACATTTTTCACCCCCTGTATGCGCAATGCAGGCGCACCGGCCTGCTCTGCGGCAACGGCCATCGCAACAATGATTTCCGTATTGTCGAGCGGGCTGCCTTCCACCGGTTGGATAGAAACAACTGTTTTATTTTTTAGGCATTCTTTCAGAGCTTCAAGCTGTCTATTTTCTTTCATTTCAATCATCCCTTCTTCCTGAGGAATTCATAAGAAATAACTATAAATCCTTTGGAAATAATGCTTTGAAGAATATATCCGTATCGGTTTTTTCAGACCGGAGTACGTTTTCTGTTCAGGATCACAAATCGGGAATGTCCAATTTGAAATCCATCTTGTCAGAAAGAATAATCAAGCTCAAAGAATATTTTCATTTCTTTTGAAAAAAATTTTTATTCCAATAACCACACCAAAAAAAGCAAAGGGAAACGCTATGAAAAGATTGAATGCCATCACCGTCGCGCTCCTGACCGTGGGTTTTGCTGCCGGCGCTCAAGCAGAAATGACGTTAAAAATGGGCATGCAAGCGGCAGTAGGATCGGTTGAATACAACTCGGCAACGATTCTGGCGGACACCATTGAAGAGTTGAGTAACGGCGAGATGAAACTGGCGCTTTACCCAAGCGCACAACTGGGTGATGACCGCGCCATGATGCAACAGCTTTCCATGGGCGACCTGGATATCACCTACGCTGAGTTTGGCCGTATCGGCCTGTGGATCCCGCGAGCAGAAGCGGTAGCCCTGCCTTATGTGGTAAAAGACTACGAACACATCCGCCGTATTTTTGATTCCGAGTTCGGCCAGGACATTCAGAAAGAGATGCTGCAGAACTTCAGCTGGCGCGCCTGGATACCTGGTACAACGGCACCCGGCAGACAACCTCCAACCGCCCTCTGAACAACAAGGATGACTTCAAAGGCCTGAAACTGCGCGTGCCGAACGCCAAACCAAACCTCGAATACGCCAAGCTCTCCGGCGCAGCACCAACCCCGATGGCGTTCTCTGAAGTCTACCTGGCGCTGCAAACCAATGCGGTAGACGGCCAGGAAAACCCACTTCCAGCCATCAATACCATGAAGTTCTATGAAGTGCAGGCCAACCTGGCAATTACCAACCACATCGTGAATGACCAGATTGTGCTGATGTCCGAGATGACCTGGCAAAAACTCAACGATGAGCAAAAGGCTGTTATCGAGCAAGCGGTAGCTAAGGCAGGTGCAGCCCATACCGCTTCCGTGAAGAAGCAGGAAGAAGAGTTGATCACTTTCTTTAAGGAGGAAGGCGTCAACGTTACTTATCCGGATCTGGAGCCTTTCCGTCAGGCCATGCAGCCTCTGTATGACCAGTTCGACAAGAAGATCGGCCAGAAACTGGTTAACAAACTCGCGACCATGTAAACCACCTCTCTCTATCCCGACATGAGGCCTCCGGGCCCTCACAAGGAGCCAAGGATGCTACGCAAAATCTATGACAACCTGGAAGAGATCATCACCGTCCCGCTGATGGCTTCCCTGTTGGCCGTTCTTACCTGGCAGATCTCCTCCCGCTGGATTCTCAACTCGCCTTCTCTGTGGAGTGAAGAACTTGCCAGCGTGCTCTTTATGCATATGGCCCTAATCGGCTGTGCCATTGCTGTTAAACGAGACTCTCACGTAAAGATCACTTTCTTTGCAGACAAACTGCCAGAGCTTCCCCGTTTCGTACTGATGTTCACCCTGGAAATCGCAGTACTGGTTTCCATGTTTGCCATGATTTACCTCGCTACCAGCACGTTCAGCGTACAGCCTTTTTTTGAGCTTATCACCCTTGGCATTTCCAGCAAATGGATGAACTACAGCCTGGTCATCGGTGGTTGTTTCATGGTGCTTCGCCAGACCGAAAGAATGTGGTACCTGCTTAATGCCTATCGCACAGGTACGCTGCCAAAACCGGAATTTGAAGAACAACAAGCCCTGGCTGGAGAAAGGAGTTAATCATGGCCGCTTCCATTTTTGGCTGGCTGGGCCTGCTGTTCGCGGGTATGCCGGTCGGTTTTTCCCTGATTTTTATCGCGCTGGTCTTTCTGGTTTTCACCCAGAGCACCGGTATTAATTTTGCGGCCCAACAGATGCTCGGCGGCATCAATAACTTTACCCTGTTGGCGGTACCTTTCTTTGTCCTGACCGGCCACCTGATGAACAGCGCCGGCATCACCGAGCGTATTTTCAACTTTGCCAAATCGATGGTTGGACACGTTACCGGCAGCCTCGGCCACGTTAATATCCTCGCCAGCCTGCTGTTCTCCGGTATGTCCGGCTCTGCATTGGCTGATGCCGGTGGCCTTGGCCAGCTGGAAATTAAATCCATGCGCGATGCCAAATACCACGACGATTTTGCCGGTGGCCTGACTGCCGCATCCTGTATCATCGGCCCGCTGGTTCCACCTTCGGTTCCTCTGGTTATTTACGGAGTGGTATCGAATACCTCTATCGGAGCCCTGTTCCTGGCGGGTGCAATTCCGGGCGTTATGTGCTGTATAGCATTGATGGTGATGAGCTACTTCATCTGTAAAAAGCGGGGTTACATGACACTGCCGAAAGCCTCCCGCAGCGACCGCCTCAAATCCTTCAAAGAAGCCTTCCTGTCTTTGCTGACCCCGGTCATCATTATCGGCGGTATTTTCTCCGGCAAGTTCACCCCGACAGAAGCAGCGGTTGTATCTTCACTTTACGCCCTCTTCCTCGGTACCGTGGTTTACAAGTCACTGACCCTCACAGGTTTTGTCCACATCCTGAGAGAGACAGTAAACACCACCGCAGTGGTTGCCCTGATGGTTATCGGTGTTACGGTCTTTGGCTGGATTGTCGCCCGTGAGCAGTTGCCGCAACTGATGGCAGAATACTTCCTGGCAATCAGCGACAACCCGCTGATACTGCTGCTCCTGATTAACCTGTTGCTGCTGTTCCTGGGAACCTTTATTGAATCCCTCGCGCTGCTTCTGATGCTGGTACCTTTCCTTGTGCCGGTAGCTACCGCTGTGGGGATTGACCCGGTCCATTTCGGAGTGATGGCAATCCTTAACCTGATGATTGGCATCCTGACACCACCGATGGGCATGGCGCTCTATGTGGTATCCAAAGTAGGCGACATTCCGTTCCACGTGCTTACCCGAGGCATACTGCCACTGCTGGTACCACTTTTCATCGTACTGGCACTGATTGCCATCTTCCCTCAGTTCACCCTGTTCCTGCCTCAGCTGATGCTGGGTTACGGAAGCTAAACCCCGGATCCCCTGTAGCCAGATGGCTGCAGGGGATCGAACCGGAATCATTTCACATACATAGGGTTAAAGTGTTCTTCACGATTCTTTTCTGATAGCGTTAAAATCCGGTAATGAACCCATGCAAGGAACTGATATTTTGGTCAACTCACCTAAAAACCTGATGGTTCGTCTTCGCTCGAATATCGAGCCTTTGAGCCCAAAACTGAAAACAGTTGCAACTTATATAATGGAAAATGCGCCGGATGTTCAGTTCCAGACCATTACCGACCTAGCCCGCAATACCCGCACCAGTGAAGCAACGGTTGTCCGCCTTTGCAGGGATCTCGGCTATCGTGGGTATTCTGATTTCAGGATGGCACTCGCGGTTGACCTCAGCCAGTCAGCCATCACTGCACCGGCTCCGACAGATGGCAGCGTTTGCGATGTATCCGCACAGAATGCCATTGCCGCATTGGAAGACACCTCCAAGCTGATTGATGAAAAAGCCGTGGAACGTATATGCCACCGAATACACCAAGCCACCAGCGTAAACTGTGTCGGTGTTGGCGCTTCAGGTATTGTCAGCCGCTATCTGTCCTACCGTTTGCTGCGCGTGGGCAAGCGCACCCAGATGTTTGAAGACACACACCTTGCGGCCATGTCTGCGGTACGCAGCAGTAGTGAAGATCTGTGGTTTGCCATATCCAGCTCAGGCTCCACCAAGGAAGTGATTCACGCCGTCACCCAGGCATACAAAAATGATGTGCCTATTGTGCTGCTGACCAATATCAATCACAGCCCGCTGGCATCTGTTGCATCAGAAATCCTTGTTGCCGCCCGCCCGGAAGGCCCGTTGACCGGCGGTGCATTTGCCTCAAAAGTCGGAGCCCTGCTGTTGGTTGATGTGATGATCAACACCCTCATCCAGCTCTACCCGGAATACAAGGATGTAGTGCAGGAAACGGCAGAAGTAACCGTTCCTTTGCTTATCTGACCCTATCCATTCAGCAGTGCCAGACAGGCCGCCGGTTTGATTTTCTCTTTCGGCGGCTTGGTTGTTTTTACCGGCTTTTTATCCTCCGGCTTCGGCCACCAACTGTAGAGTTCACTGCCGCATCCTTCACCGGCAGGCGGCACACGCTGGTCAAGGCACAACCCACTGCCCACAGGGCATTTCAGGCGCACATGGAAGTGATAGTGGTGCCCCCACCACGGGCGGACTTTCTGTAGCCACGTGCGCTCTTTCCAATCCATATCACAGAGCTGTTTCTTTATCACAGGATGGACGAAAATTCGGGCCACCCGGTCATCGGATGCAGCAAGTTGGATGAGGTTACCCTGGCTTTCTCGCCAGTTAGTTTTGTTCAGGGTAAACGAGTCGGTGTGAACCACACTGATGGCGGAAGGCTTGGCCAGCTCGTTATCTGAGAGAAGGGATATTGGCATTCGCAGCCAGATATCTGCATCCAACCCGGTCTGGTGGCTGGCATGTCCGGATGAAAACTTGCCGCCTCCCGGCATGGCAATATCGGCAACCAGAAAGTTTGGCAGCTCCAACGACGCGGCTTTATTACCAAGCTCCGTCAGGAAAGAAACCATCTCCGGGTGCCCGTAGAACCGCTTTCGTTCCGGCCTCAACACCTGGTACCCAACCCCGGATTTCGGCAGCGCTTTTGCCCCCTGAAGACACCCGTTAGCATAACTGCCGATAGACTGCGATACCCCGGCTATCGGCGCATCAATCTGCTCCCAGGGATTAGCAGCAACGGTGCTGCTTCCCACCAGTAACCCGATAAAAACAAGCCACTTTGCCATCCATAGACTCCCTTATTCCCCATAAGAGAACGGTAGCATGGAATTGAAAGAAACTCAGGTTCTGGGTTCTGGGTTCTGGGTTCTGGGTTCTGTAGAAAGTGTATATCCGACGACGAGGCTGTAACCGTTTCTTTTCCCAGGAACCAGGACCGTTTGTTCCCAGTGCCGCTTTTGGGGAAGTAAAACGAAAAAAGCCCCGCTAAATATAGCGAGGCTTTCGGAATGAGTGGCGGACGGCCGGGCTTGCGCTCAAGCGGGACTCAAGCCGAAGGCTCACGAGTCCCAATTTAAAGCTGCTAAAACGACGAAACCCAGTCGCAGGGACTGGGTTTCTGAATGAGTGGCGGAGCGGATGGACTCGATGGTCCGGCACCCGGCCTGCGACCTAGAGACCGAAGGGCTCTCGTCGCGGCTGAAATGAAAAAAGCCCCGTCATTTCTGGCGAGGCTTTTGGAATGAGTGGCGGAGCGGACGGGACTCGAACCCGCGACCCCCGGCGTGACAGGCCGGTATTCTAACCAACTGAACTACCGCTCCACACAAATTTTAAAGTGGCGTCCCGTAGGGGAGTCGAACCCCTGTTACCGCCGTGAAAGGGCGGTGTCCTAGGCCTCTAGACGAACGGGACGCTGAGGTCGCAAGGGATTGATTAAGCAACCCTTTAGCTGCTTTTCCCTGCTGGACGCGGCGTATAATAATGATTTTGAAATGTGAGTCAACATAAAAACATGGTGTTTTTTCTGTTTTCACATCAATTGGAATTAACCTATTGATAATTATGAAATTAAAAATTCATTCAAATTCACTATATCGGGAAATCATGGTTTTTAAGCTGATACTATCTTGCTCACCATCACGTTTTAGCCAGGAAACTTTCACAGTGACCAGTTTTGCCTCAACTGTGGCATCGGAAAGGGTTGGTTCGAAATCTTTCGGTGTCCAGTTTTCAACTGTTCTCACCAATGTGAATCGAGCGGATGTGGAGCCCACCACAGGTCGAGTTTCATCGTGGATATCATCAAACTTATGCTGAACCACTCCAGAGGAATCACTAGACTCTGAACCTCGCCTTGATAGCCGCTCAAGTTCCGCCTCTGCTATATGCATCGCCTCGGTAGCTGCAATGGCATATTCAGACTCTTTATCAAAGTAGCTCTGCAAACGAACTAATCCGATAACTCCCACTACCAGCACAACAATGGCAATCATAACCTCTATCAGACTGAAGCCTTTTTGATTAGAAGTCATGCCATGAGCCCTCTATCCAGCGTGGAATCCCACTGGTTGGCGGAAGCGATGATTTCACTACTTCCCCATTGAACGAAAAATTGAAACTACCTTTCATGACTGCATCTAGTCCAGGTGTATCAAAAACTAACCCGCCGGAAGAATGGAAAGCAGCTTCATGATAAGTTGCTAGTTTGGAAAGGTCTGTAATATTACCCAGAAAGCCATTTAAGGAAGTACTATTCCAAATATCAGCAGATGGTTTCCAAGTAGATTCTGGAGTTACAAACTGATAGAAAAGTGCATTTAAAGTTTGAGGCACTCTACTTCCAAATATTCCATTTTCTATAACAATAACAGCTCCATTTACCGCCTCCAATTTGTTTTTAAATTCTAGAAGTGTTTTTGGATCCGTTCCCAAGTCACAATTTCCCTCGAACCAAATAGTTTTAACTCCAGGCGATAATGCGGAAGTTATTGCTCCGGGACAGTCGTTACTGTTATTCACCACCTTGAATTTTTCTTTCACCTGAATCCAATCTTTCTTTTTATAACCAAACAATGATTCAAACGGATCCAAATCTTTATCGAACACAAAATCATTTTTGAATTGAAGATCACCTTCAGTATATACAGTCACAACATCTTTCTTATCTTTATTAATGATAGATTGATGATTCGAATTACAAGTTGCATTAGGATGATCAGAATAAAAGTTATTATAAGGTGGATTTTTATGAAACTTATCCGCATTGAGGCCCACATTTTTCAGGGTGCCAGAAATTGTTAAATCGCCAGAGAAATTAGCTATAATGCAGTTGAATTCATTGTTAACTAACTCTCCAGGCTGTGGGCTTATCGTTGACTCACCTCCCACTCCGTCAAGATGTAAATTTGCAGTCGATTGAATAACACCATTGCTTGCACCGCCACCAATAAAGCGAAACGACTTACTGATAGAGGCTGATGATTTTTTTCCAACAACAGTTTTTGATGTGATAGTATAGATATCATCTCCAGATATTAATACCTCCATTTGGGAGCCCAACTTGTTGCAAGAGTCGATATAGTAATCAGAACTCGTCATATCTGGTGTTTTGCGCTTTAACATAACCTGCGTATAACCGCACTCTACCCCTCCTTCTGACAACCAATGGGCTTGAGTAGATAAAATGTCATTGCTCGCACGCTTAATCAGAAAATAAGCGTTTTTGTAAGAAGCGAGTGAAAGCACAAGTACACCAACCAACAACATACTGGTAACCAGCAAAGTAACCATACCGGACTGCTGTTTCATGATTTCCAGTTCCTTGGCTTAACAGAAAGAGAATATTTGCAGATATTCGATTTTCCATATTTACAAATATCGGATCCAACTTTAGGTTCTATTTCCAAATCAATATTATAAAAGCCGGACATTGTCGATGAAGACCCGGATACTACAGTCAGCTTTTCAGGTCTAACATTAAATTCAGTTACTTTATAAAGATTTTCATCCAGTAATTGCTCAGCATATTTACCATTACATAAATAAGAAACATCCTCTGTGACTCGGCCTTTTATACTTCGATAAACCAACTTTCCCTCGCTTTTTTTCCAAAAAAAAGCGGAGTTCTGATATTGACGATTTCCAAGTGCACGATAAACCATAGCGACACACATAGTACCTACTGGTTGGCTCACTACTCTCACAACACCCTCATAGGAAATACCACTGGCATCAGGCGGAAAAACTGACTCACCAACAGGGAGACCTCTGCTATCAGGGCTGTACCCCGCACGCTGTATCTCTTCTTTAATCATCCGCAACGCATCAAAAGCGTCCTGGGTTATTGCCAACTGATGGGCACGGCCAAAAGCAAGATCCTGGCCTTTTAAATAGACGGTGCTTACCGTCATCAACACCAAAATCCCAACAGCAGAAGAAACCATCATTTCAATCAGGGTAAATCCTGATTGCTTCGATAAACGAGCGTAAAATTTGAAGAAGGAGTTAGCATTTGTCATAGCCATAAGCTCCTTCCTTACTACAAATACGAATTCGCCCTGTAGCACGCGAGTAGCTAACTTCAGCTGTGCGAGTGGGTACTTTGAAAATTTTTAGCCCTCCTGACCTCCCACCCGAAGATGACAGCACACCTCTGACAGGGTCAGCTTTCAATAAGCTACCATCAGCTTTCGTTGGCTCTAAAGTTATTGCCGCAAAATTGCTTCCATCGAGACGAGAAATTTCTTCTTCTTTCTTGGTACCATGTTCATCAACTTCCTTCACTTTCGCTTTCAGAATCCAGGAACTGGTATTCTCAACATAAATCTTCACTTCTTTATTCCGCATCACCGCTTCGCTCTTTACCATCGCGAGAAAAAGCTGGACCTCTTCCGTCGCCCGGGTGACCTGAAGGGATTCATGGGCCGCAAGGAACGAAGGCGCCGCAGCCATGCTGAGCACTGTCAATACAGTCAAGGAAACAAGGAGTTCCATTAAGGTAAAGCCGCGAGGCGCGCCGCAGATCTTACTCATTAACTTTCTTTGCAATACAGGGAGTGACTAAGATGCTAGCACTGGACCAAAGGTAAATGGACAGCTTCAATCACCTTATCGATGTATCTCTGGAAAGGGTTAACAAAATCATGAAATGCTTGGAAAAAGGTGTGAGTCTGGTCGAAATCCTGATAACTGTTGTGGTTATAGGAGTAATGGCAGCTATTGCCATTCCATCATATCAGGGCCATGTTGAAACCGCCCGTAGGGCTGAAGCCATCGGATCATTGGCTCAATTACAGATTTGGATGGAATCTGAATATCGGCAACATAGCGATTATCCTGAAACAGCTGAATTTACATCAGAGCTCCCTAAACTGGGAATCGATCAGGAATTTTATAGTTTCAAATTGGTAATATCAGCAGAGAGTTACGCTATCGAAGCCATGCCCAAAGCATCCCAACAAAATGACCGCTGCAAAACACTCTCGGTAAACCATATGGGTGTTATGAGCTCTACAGCCTCCAATGAGCCGAACTGTGTTTAAACAAAAACGCCAGCATCTCTGCTGGCGTTTTCAATTCCTAACCGGACTCAATCAGTTGGTCAGGTCATCAAAGAACTTCTTCACACCGTCGAAGAAACCTTCAGATTTAGGCTTGTGCTTCTTGGCGTTGTTGCCGGTGAATGTCTCTTCCAGCTCTTTCAGCAGTTCTTTCTGCTTTGAGCTCAGATTAACCGGGGTTTCGACCACCAGCTTGCAAACCAGGTCACCAACACCGCCACCACGTACAGACTGAACACCCTTGCCGCGCATACGGAACATACGGCCAGTCTGGGTTTCAGTTGGTACTTTCAGCTTCACGCGACCATCAAGGGTTGGGACCTCAACCTCGCCGCCAAGGGCTGCCTGAGTAAAGCTGATTGGCACGTCGCAGTAAAGGTTATTACCATCACGGGTAAAGATGGCGTGTTCGCGCACATGTACCTGTACGTACAAGTCACCGGCCGGTGCGCCGAATTCTCCGGCTTCACCTTCGCCAGCAAGGCGAATACGGTCACCGGTATCTACACCGGCTGGAATCTTCACACTCAGGGTCTTGGTCTTGCGGATACGTCCCTGGCCATGACAGCTGTTACATGGGTCTTTGATGATAGTGCCGCGGCCGTTACATGTTGGACAGGTTTGCTGTACAGCAAAGAAGCCCTGGCGCATCTGTACCTGGCCATGGCCGCCACAGGTGCTACAGGTAACCGGCTGGGAGCCTGACTTGGCACCGGAGCCGTGGCAGGTATCACATTCCACGTAAGTTGGAACTTCGATTTCTTTGGTCACGCCACGTACAGCTTCTTCCAGTGACAGCTCCATGTTGTAACGAAGGTCTGAACCGCGCTGTGCACGAGGACCACCGCCACGACGGCCGCCGCCGAAGATATCGCCGAATACGTCACCAAAAATATCGGAAAAGTCAGCGCCGCCGCCAAAACCGCCGGCACCGCCGCCCATTCCGCCTTGTTCAAAGGCAGCATGGCCGTACTGATCGTAAGCCGCTCTTTTCTGATCATCGGTCAGAATTTCGTAAGCAGCTTTAATCTCTTTAAATTTTTCAAGCGCGGCTTCGTCACCCGGGTTGCGGTCAGGGTGATACTTCATTGCGAGGCGCTTATAGGCCTTTTTAATATCGCGTTCGCTGGCATCACGGCTCACGCCGAGCACTTCATAGTAGTCGCGTTTAGACATCTCTTTATAGCTACCTTTTTTATACAGCTGCGGGCGATGGAGAATACTCCAACGCCCGCGAACAAGTAAGACTAGCTAACCCGAACCGGGCTAAGCCTTATTTTTTGTCGTCGTTAACTTCTTCAAATTCAGCGTCAACTACGTCGTCGTCTTTCTTGCCTTGCTGGGCATCAGCGCCTTGCTCTGCCTGTGCTTTAGCTTGAGCAGCTTGCATCAGTGGCTGAGACGCAGCAATCAGAGCCTGTACTTTGGCATCGATAGCTTCTTTGTCTTCGCCCTTGCGCGCTTCTTCCAGTTCAGTCAGAGCTGCTTCGATCTTGGTCTTGTCGTCAGCAGCCAGCGCGTCACCGGCTTCTTCAATCTGCTTACGGGTACCGTGCAGCAGTTGGTCAGCCTGGTTGCGTGCAGTTACCAGCTCTTCGAACTTCTTGTCCGCTTCTTTGTTGGCTTCTGCTTCCTGAACCATCTTTTCAACTTCATCATCGCTCAGGCCGCTAGAGGCTTGAATGGTGATCTTCTGCTCTTTGCCGGTGTTCTTGTCTTTCGCAGATACGTTCAGGATACCGTCCGCATCGATGTCGAAAGTCACTTCAATCTGTGGCATGCCGCGTGGTGCAGCTGGATGCCTTCCAGGTTGAACTGGCCCAGAGACTTGTTGTAATGCGCTTGCTTACGCTCACCCTGCAGAACGTGGATAGTTACTGCATTCTGGTTGTCTTCAGCGGTAGAGAACACCTGGCTCGCTTGGTAGGGATAGTGGTGTTTTTCTCAATCAGCTTGGTCATCACACCGCCCATGGTTTCGATACCCAGAGACAGTGGAGTTACGTCCAGCAGCAGTACGTCTTTCACGTCACCGGCCAGCACACCACCCTGTACAGCAGCACCTACAGCAACCGCTTCGTCAGGGTTCACGTCTTTACGTGGCTCTTTGCCGAAGAATTCAGAAACTTTCTGCTGAACCATAGGCATACGAGTCTGACCACCAACCAGAATTACGTCAGTGATGTCGCTTGGAGACAGGTCAGCATCAGCCAGAGCAACTTTCAGAGGCTCCAGTGAACGTACAACCAGATCTTCAACCAATGACTCCAGTTTCGCACGGGTCACTTTCACGTTCATGTGCTTAGGGCCGGTTGCATCTGCAGTGATGTACGGCAGGTTAACGTCGGTCTGCTGAGCAGAAGACAGTTCGATCTTGGCTTTTTCAGCTGCTTCTTTCAGACGCTGCATTGCCAGTGGATCTTTACGCAGGTTGATACCTTGTTCTTTGTTGAACTCGTCAACCAGGTAGTTGATCATGCGGTTGTCGAAGTCTTCACCACCCAGGTGAGTGTCACCGTTGGTAGACAGCACTTCGAAAGTCTTCTCGCCGTCAACATCATCGATTTCGATGATAGAGATATCGAAGGTACCACCACCCAGGTCATATACCGCGATAGTGCGGTCACCGCCTTGCTTGTCCAGGCCATAAGCCAGGGCAGCAGCAGTAGGTTCGTTGATGATACGCTTAACTTCCAGACCTGCGATACGGCCGGCATCTTTAGTTGCCTGACGCTGAGCATCGTTGAAGTATGCAGGAACGGTGATAACTGCGCCGGTTACTGGTTCGCCCAGGAAATCTTCCGCAGTTTTCTTCATTTTCTTCAGCACTTCAGCAGAAACCTGAGGTGCAGCCATTTTCTGGCCTTTTGCTTCTACCCAAGCGTCGCCGTTATCAGCCTTAACAATTTTGAAAGGCATGATTTCGATGTCACGCTGAACTTCTTCGTCTTCAAAACGACGGCCGATCAGACGCTTGATAGCGAACAGTGTATTTTCAGGGTTAGTCACTGCCTGACGTTTTGCAGGCTGACCTACCAGGGTTTCACCGTCTTGGGTGTAAGCGATCACTGAAGGAGTTGTACGATCGCCCTCTGCGTTTTCAATTACGCGTGGCTTGTCACCGTCCAGTACTGCTACACATGAGTTTGTTGTACCCAAGTCGATACCAATGATCTTACCCATTTGGTTTTCTCCGAAATTCTTTCTATTTGTTACCGTTAACCCAAAAGTGGGGGCGGCAAATTCTGTTTCAACCCTGGAACGGAAATTTTTTTCACCGTTCTCTCTTAACCCATAAAGTGGGGGCGCTTTTTTGGCTTTCAAGCGCTGGAAATGAAAAAACCCGCCGAAGCGGGCTTTTTTTAAGCAAATGGCAAATTACGCCTGCTCATCCACGTTACCGGCAGGTGCCTTGGACACCATTACCATTGCAGGGCGGATAACACGGCCATTCAGCTCGTAGCCTTTTTGCATCACCAGCATAACGCTGTTTGGTGCATGGTCAGCACTTTCCTGGATAGACATCGCCTGGTGCCATTCCGGGTTGAATGCCTCACCTTCCGGGTTGATTGTCTTCAGACCGAACTTATCCACGGTACCGATGAAAGTCTTCAGCGTCAGCTCGACACCTTCGATCATAGGCTTCAGAACATCGTTGTCCTTGTCAGCCATTTCGACTGCGCGCTCCAGGTTGTCCAGAACCGGCAGCAGCTCACCGGCAAAACGCTCAAGGGCAAACTTGCGAGCCTTGTCAATTTCCTGCTCGGTGCGACGACGCATGTTTTCTACATCAGCACGGGCGCGAAGGACACTCTCCTGTTGCTCGCGCACCTTTGCCTCGCTGGCCTCCAGTGCGGCTTCCAGCTCAATGATACGTGCAGCCAGATCCGCCTCTTCAGCGAACTCTTCGGTTACCACTTCCTGGTCAACGTCCTGTACCAGTTCCTGCTCGGCATCCTGAACCTTGTTTTCTTCTTTGCTCATGCTAACTCCAACACTTTTATAACCGTTTGGGGGCCGGCAACACCGCCCACCCCACACAGTGCAAACTTATCGCTTATTATGGGGACGAACTTCAACGATTCAAGCGCGAAAATCCAACATCTGACGACATTGCAAGATACAAAGGGTTATAATCCGTTCAATGGTTTCCGCGGATAGACATATGACCAAAGCATTTAAGACCATCGCACTGGTAGGCAAACCACGTAATCAGGATGCGACGACCCATCTCAGCCTCTTCCACTGGCTGAAGGAAAAAGGCTTCACGCCGCTTATCGACAACCGCCTTGAACCCCTGATGGAAGCACCCAGGGAGGTTTTCCGCGACCTCCTTTCCCTGGGAAAAGAAGCAGACCTTGCCATCGTGATTGGCGGTGACGGCAACATGCTCGGTGCAGCTAGGTACTTTCGCGCTTTGATATTTCCGTGATTGGCGTAAACCGGGGCAACCTCGGTTTTCTTACCGACCTCGACCCGGATGATTTTGAAAACGAGCTGCTGGAAGTGCTCAACGGCAATTACCTTGTGGAAGAGCGCTTCCTGCTTGAAGCTGAAGTACACCGCCATGGCCAGCTCAAAAGCCACAACGCCGCCCTGAACGAAGTGGTGCTCCACCCCGGCAAAGTGGCACACATGATTGAGTTTGAGGTCTATATTGACGGGGACTTTGCATTTTCCCAGCGCTCAGACGGCCTGATTGCCGCGACACCAACCGGTTCAACGGCATACAGCCTTTCCGGCGGCGGCCCGATTGTCTCCCCACGCCTTAACGCCATCACCCTGGTTCCCATGTTCCCGCACACCCTTTCATGCCGCCCGTTGGTGGTAGACGGTGCCCGGGTGATTAAACTGATTGTCTCGCCGGACAATGGCAGCGTATTGGAAGTCAGTTGTGACGGGCAGGTTTCCCTTCCGGTCAGCCCGGGGGATGAAATCCGGATCTACCAGAGCCCGGCCAAGCTGAAGCTCATCCACTCTTCCAACTACAACTACTTCAACACCCTGCGGAACAAGCTGGGTTGGTCGAGCAAACTGTTCTAAAACAATCTGTGATTATCCTTTGAAAACGCAGACGATTGTCTGCGTTTTTTTATTCCCTCAAAAAAATGTTCTTTTTCTTTCACAGTAACTTTACTGTGTAAAGATACAGTATATACTGTTCATAAACACAGGTGTGGTTTTAAACAGGTATCGGATTATGCTTGCTCATCTCACCATCAATAACTTTGCGATTGTAAAAAAACTGGATCTCGAATTCCGTCATGGCATGACCACCATCACCGGTGAAACCGGTGCCGGTAAGTCCATAGCCATTGATGCCCTGGGCCTTTGCCTCGGCGACCGTGCCGAAGCATCTATGGTTCGCCCGGGTGAGGAAAAAACCGAAATCAGCGCCAGTTTCTCCCTCAGCAACAACATCGCTGCCAAGCGCTGGCTGGAAGACAATGAACTGATTGATGGGGATGAGTGTATCGTCCGCCGCGTGATCACCAAAGAGGGTCGCTCACGCGCCTTTATCAACGGCAGTCCGGTACCGGCTTCCCAGCAAAAATCCTTGGGGCAACTGCTGATCAACATCCACGGGCAACACGCTCATCAACAGTTGATGAAAAGCGACAGCCAGCTTGCCCTTCTCGACCAGTACGCCAGCCACCACGGTCTGCTTGCCACCATGCGCCAGACTTACCAGGCATGGCGCTCTGCCAATGTTGAGCTAAAGCACCTGCGACAGAACCAGCAGGAACTGGAAGCACAGCGACAGCTTCTTGAATACCAGGTAAAAGAGCTCAACGAGCTTGCCCTTGGCGAAACAGAATTTGCCGAAATTGAAGAAGAGCACAAGCGCCTTTCCAGCAGTGGCGACATTGCCCTAAGCGGCCAGAGTGCATTGGAAATGCTCACCGAAAATGACGACACCAACGCAGTTCAATTGCTGAAAGCCGCCCAAAGCCAACTCGCCACCCTTTCTGATATCGACCCGACTTTTGGCGAGCTGGTGACCATGCTGGAAGAGGCCACCATTCAGGCACAGGAAGCCGGGTATGAACTCACCCGCTATCTGGAAAGCCTGGATATGGACCCACAGCGTTTGCAATTCCTCGACGAGCGCATGAGCAAAATCATGAGTCTGGCGCGCAAGCACCATGTGATGCCGGATGAGCTTTACGGCACGCACCAGTCACTGCTTGCCGAACTGGAAAAACTCGGTGACGGCGATTCCATGCTGGAAGCACTTGAGCTAGATGTCGCCCAAAAGCATCAGGTTTGCCTGGAAGCTGCTGAAAAGCTCAGTAAGAGCCGCCTGCGCTACGCCAAGGAACTCAACAAACTGATTACCCAAAGCATGCAGGAGCTCAATATGGAAAAAGGCAAGTTCGAGATTGCCTTTGAGCGCCTGCCCCAGAGCAACGTTACCCCGCTTGGCTTTGACAACATCGAGTTCCAGGTTTGCACCAACCCCGGCCAGCCGCTGCAATCCATGGCGAAAGTCGCCTCCGGCGGCGAGCTTTCCCGTATCTCGCTGGCTATCCAGGTGATCACAGCGCAGAAAGTGGAAACCCCGAGCCTGATTTTCGATGAAGTGGACGTGGGTATCAGTGGCCCGACCGCCGCTATTGTCGGCAAGATGCTGCGCAAGCTTGGCAATTCAACCAGGTACTGTGTGTGACCCACCTGCCGCAGGTTGCCGGGTGCGGGCACCAGCAGATGTTTGTCTCCAAGGAAACCAAAGCCGGAAAGACCCTCACCCAGATGCGCCCTCTGGATGACACCGCCCGCGTCAGCGAGCTCGCCCGCCTGCTCGGTGGCAGCGAAATTACCGAACACACGCTGGCAAACGCCCGGGAACTGTTGGTCGCAGCCTGATACCCACCCACACGATAAGGGCAGCAGGGAACTCATCCCTGCTGCCCTTGTCATATCTACGTATGCTGCCTTTTTACTTTGCCTGCACTCTTGTTTATTATCGGCAGCAACTTTAGTAAGGAATAACACAAGCATGGGTTGGAAGAAGTTTGCTGCTGTCGCTTTGGCACTTGGCGTGTTAGGTGGCTGCTCAGTGCTTGACCGTCTGGTATATCGCATTGATATCAACCAGGGCAACTATCTGGAACAAAAAGACATAAACCAGCTTCGCCTGGGCATGAGCAAAGAACAGGTCCAGTACATCCTTGGTACCCCTATGCTCATTGAAAACGGCTATCCGAACACTTGGTACTATGTGTACTGGCACAAGCCAGGGCATGATGCTGCCATTGAGAAAAAACTGGTTGTCCGCTTCAGTGAAAACGGCAAGCTGGCCCTGCTTGAAGGTGATTTCAAGCCGGGCGAGCAGTTTGCCGAGATGCTGCAGTAACCAAATAAAACCGGGAGCCAAGGCTCCCGGTTTTGTATCTACGCCCCTCACCTGCCTGTACGGCCTTCACGACCTTGTCACCAAAACTCACTGAAACAGTCATGTTTCCCGCCTAGTGTCTGAAAAAAACATCCGGGAAAACTTGCCATGCTGATAGCCCAACTGTCAGATTTGCATCTAAAAGCCAACGGCGGACGCGCCTACGGACGGGTCGACACACTGAGTACCTGCCGGGCAGCCATTGAACATATAAACCGCCTTTCCCCGGATTGCGTGGTCGTAACCGGAGATCTGGCCGATTCAGGTGCAGACGGTGATTACGTTACCGTCGTGCGTGAGCTGTCCCGGTTAAATGCTCCCTACTACTGCGTACCGGGAAACCATGACCGCAGGCAGGCATTTCAAGATGCGCTGTCCCCATTTACCGCATTTAACCACGATGATTTTTGTGTTTTCCTGAAAGAGTTTGACGACATAATTCTGGTCGGGCTCGACAGCCTTGAAGAAGGTATGCAGCAGGGTTACCTTGGTGACAGGCAATGTAAGTGGCTGGCCGACAAACTGCAAAGGGCAACGGATAAACCCCACCTTATCTTCCTTCACCACCCACCGATGGACACAGGCATCGCCCACATGGATGCCAAAAAGCTGCAAAATGCCGAGCAGCTCGCCATGGCAATAGAGGGTAAAAGCAATGTGGCTGGCATTGCATGCGGTCACCTGCACCGCGCTGTTTCTTCTCAATGGCAAGGAGTGCCAGTCTGGTCGGCCCCGGCGCACAACCATTCAGTAACGTTGGATTTTGCCCCGCAGGCTCAATCAACCTTCTCTTTCGAAGCACCGGCTGTCAGGCTTTTTCATATTACAGGCGGTAACGTGGTTTCTCACATTTCCCCGGTTGGCATACCGGATGGCCCCTACGCGTTTTCTGCCGGCACAAAAAACCCGGCGTAAAGCGGGTCAGGTATCCAGTCGGGTTACTCCCCGTCTTCCCGTCGAAGCGGGTTGAGTTTGCCCCCGGTTACCGGATCGGCCTTGCATCCATCTTTGCCTTTTCTGCACGTCGACGGCGGATTTCTTTCGGATCTGCCACCAGAGGGCGGTAGATTTCAATCCGGTCACCATCACGCACTTCGCTGTCCAGTTTTGCAAGACGGCTGTAAACACCCACTTTGTTAACCTTCAGTCAATGGCCGGGTAAGCCTCCAGAATACCGGATTGGTCGATACAGGCCTGTACCGTTGTACCGGCTGCCACTGTCAGACGAAACACCCGCTGCTCTTTTGGCAGCGCATAAACCACTTCGATATGACGAAGTAAAGACTCAGTAGCCATATACGTCTCTTGCCCGCTGGGTGAATGCTTTCACCATATTGCCGGTCAATTCATTAAATACTTTGCCAAATGCCATTTCTACCAAGCCGTTGGTGAACTCAAAGTCCAGTTTCAGCTCAATTTTGCAGGCATCGGCATCAAGGGCGGTAAAAGTCCAGGCTCCCGCCAGCTTCTGAAATGGCCCTTCAACCAGCTGCATCTCGATGCGTTCACCATGAAACAACTGATTTTTCGTTGTAAAAGTCTTTCGGATGCCGGCTTTGGCCACATCCACCGCCGCAGTCATGGTCTCAGCTGTCACCTCAACAATCCTCGAACCGGAACAGCCGGGCAGGAAATGAGGGTATGACTCTACATCATTGACTAACTTAAACATTTTCTCAGCACTAAAAGGCACTAGAGCAGACCGCGTAATATGTGGCATATTGACTCCTACAACAACATCCGGGAATGATACCACTCGTTTTTCAGAAGACAAAAAACGAAAATCCTTTCCCGCCTTTCCCACTAATACGTATAATGCGCCCACTATGGCTAAGAACAAAAAATCCAAACCTGGCAGCAATACCATCGCGCAAAACAAACGTGCGCGCCATGAGTATTTTATCGAGGAAGAATTTGAAGCCGGCCTGGAGCTGCAGGGCTGGGAAGTAAAATCGCTGCGTGCCGGTAAGGCCAACATCAGCGAGAGCTACGTGTTCATGCGAAACGGCGAAGCCTTCATTTCAGGCTTTACCATTCAGCCGCTGAACGTAGCATCTACCCATGTTGTTGCCGACCCAACCCGCGTGCGCAAACTGTTGTTAAACCGCCGTGAGCTGGACAAAATTATCGGTGGAGTGAACCGCGATGGTGAAACCATTGTTGCCCTGTCACTCTACTGGAAAGCCTCCTGGGCCAAACTCAAGATTGGACTGGCCAAGGGTAAGAAACTTCATGACAAGCGTACCGATGTCAAAGACCGCGACTGGCAGCGTGACAAGGCACGTATCATGAAGCATAATGTCAGGTAAGCATTGACTACGCAGAACAATCTGCTAGACTCTGCCGCCTAACTCCGGGGCTGATCTAGGATTCGACAGGATTGTAGAGATCAGTGGAGCATGCCGAGGTGCGGTTGGCCTCGTAAAAAAGCCGCAAAAAAATAGTCGCAAACGACGAAAACTACGCACTAGCAGCTTAATAACCTGCTCAGAGCCCTTTCTCCCTAGCCTCCGCCCGTAGGACGGGGAATCAGAAAGGTCAAACCCAAACGGGATCGCGTGGATGCTTTCACCTGAGAGCTGAAGCGTTAAAACTAATTCAGGTTAGCCATTCAGTAGCGTGTCTGTCCGCAGCTGGGTGGTGAAATTAAAGACTAGACTAAGCATGTAGCGCCGCTTTTTGAAGTGATTCTGGACGCGGGTTCAACTCCCGCCAGCTCCACCAATCGATTGGAAAAAGCCCGGACCGAAAGGTCCGGGCTTTTTTTATATTTGGAGACTATCAACATCCGTTCTTCATACCGCACAGTTTATCCTTACACACTGATTACATTTTTTCGCGCGTTAAATTGTAGAAATTCACATTTTATGCGCATAAAGTGTGGTGAGTTACATTAATGTGTACGATAAAGTGTCAGTGAACGGATTCCCTTAAGGAGGAACCAGTGCGAAGGGCCTTATTAGACAGACTGCTAGACTGGAAGAATAAACCCTCCCGAAAACCTCTTCTCATAGACGGGGCAAGGCAAACAGGAAAAACGTACCTGCTTCAGGAGCTCTTAGGCCAACACTTTCCAAACGTTTTGCGCATCGATTTTCTGGAAAAACCTGAGATGGAGGAAGCTTTTGCTGGTTCCCTCTCCCCTGAAGATGTTATTTCCAACATAGAACTGCTTTCCGGTGAGGTTTTCTCCCCTGAATCGGATTTGCTGATCCTGGATGAGATTGGTGAATGTCCCCGCGCCGTTACCTCTCTTAAGTATTTTGCTGAAAAAGCACCGCAAATGTACATTGCTGCCAGCGGCTCCAACATCGGACTGCTGACCGCTTTCCCTGTTGGTAAAGTTGAGCAACATAATTTGCGCCCACTTACATTCAGGGAGTTTCTGTGGGCGTCAGAAGAGCAGGCATTGATCAAGGCTTTTGAAAGCCAGATGAATTCATCAGCGGCTCATACAAAGCTGTTCGATAAGCTCACCGATTATTACTTTGTTGGCGGTATGCCGGAAGCCGTGGGATGCTGGTTTGCTATGGCAGAGCACAGCATTCTTGATCGCACGAAGAGCGTCTCAGAAATCCAGGCCAATCTTGTCGAGGGATACCTCAGAGATTTTGGTAAATACTCTGGCAAAGTGAATGCACAGCTCATCGAGTCAGTATTCAGGAACATCCCGTCTCAGCTGTCTTCTGTTATGGATGAATCTGTAAAACGCTTCAAATTTAAAGGCGTGCATGAGAAAAAGTCCCGATACACCGAATTTGAGGGCGCTATTTCCTGGCTGCATAAGTGCCGATTGGCATTGAAAAACCACCCCATCGAAGGCTGCCACGCTCTCCCCTTGCCGCATATCAAAAAGACAACTTGGTTAAGCTGTTTCTGTTTGATACCGGGCTTCTCAACCATATGCTAGGGGTGAGTTACAAAGAGATTAAACAGCAGGGATACGAATACAAAGGCTATGTGGCCGAAAACTTTGTGCAGCAAGAATTTGCTGCCGCAGGGATTGAGCCCAGCTATTCCTGGAATGATGCCAGAGCAGAGATCGAATTTGTCATCTCCGACGAATCCGGAAACATTGTGCCCGTAGAAGTAAAAAGCGGTAAACGCACCAGAGCAAAATCGTTACAGTCCTACATTGAAAAATGTCAGCCTCTTAAAACCATCAAACTGACCGGCACTCAGGGTTCACCGGCCACAGAGTTGGTCAATATCGTGATGCCTTTGTATTTTGCAGAGTTTGTGGTTGGTAGGTGATGATAAGCGGAGCATTATCCCTTCCAAGAGATAATGCTCTCGATATCCCATGGAAGGGATAGAACTTTACAAAGTCAGTGTGCCATTACATATATATCTGAGTTTGCTTTTAATATCCGTATCGCATGCCTAAACTCGGCTCCACAACTAGCAAACAAAAACTTTCCAAGGCCAGCAGATAAAACTTCTCAACACTTACGACACCAAAAATGAAGGTGAAGCGGTTTTAGCCAAAATCGAGGAACCAAAATGACTTGCCAGTGAGCGTGATAGCACGGAGGTGATTTATAACCTTTTCGGAACGCCAAGCTGGGAAATTTCTACAAGTTGGGAATGTTCGATTTGGGCACGCTCAGAACCATCATCGAGCAAAAGAAAAACAGACAGCCTTATGATGTGCGTATTCCGACGATTCCGGACACCGGCTCCGGAATACGCACCAAGACCCAATGTGCAATCTAACCATCACCATACTTCGCCCTATCTTTACATTCAGACAAGTACTTAAACGGGAACGGTTTAACAGTGGCCAGCTTATTTCGAACAAAATAGCTTTTGGTCAACTCTAAACAGACTTGCTTTAACTCTTCTGGGCCTTTGAGGTACCTCAGGTGGTTGAACTGCCCTCGGCTAAACTTGAATCCCCCCTTTTCACTGCCCACAAAATACGCGGAATGTTCGGCATCGTAGAAGTGTCCCGTTAAGGCTTCGAGGTATTCATTGTGCTCGCCTTTCAACGAGTAATTGAGCATGACTTCTGTCTCATCAAAATAGCCATCTATCAGTGCTTGCTCTGCAGTCGAGCGGTACCCAATTTTGGCAGCTTTGAGGTCTTCTTTGTAAAACTCTGTATGTAAAGGCTGCGTCTCCAGCATGGACACCAGTTTGTCGCGGATTGGATCGCGTTCATAAGCAGCATCAGAGAGGAAACGTTCGATAAACTCACGACTTATCCCGTGTTGGTTACTCCTCTTTAAATGCTCTAGCACTTCAAAGAGTTTGGCGGCATCCGGAATAGCAGCAATTCCTTCGTGAACAATGGTGCAAATTTGAGGAGTTTGCTGCGTCATGTCGATCACATAGTTTAGCGTTTCAAAAAAGCGTTGTTTTTCAGGCAGGTCGATACCGAGTTCATCAAAGTAAAACTCATCTTGCTGCTCATAGTTAAAGCGACCGTGGTTGCATTTCAAGATATGAAAAATCGGCTCCTTATTGCCAAATTTCGGGTCCTCTCTTTCCACAAACCAATAGTTCCCCTTCAATTCCTGAATGAGAAATTTGCGCTCTAAGCACTCTTGCTTGATAGCGATCTCTTTTACTAAGGCATCAATGATCGGGCTCAGCGCATTCCCTTTGGCTTTAGTGCGTACTGAGGTGATGGTCGAGCTGTAGACACTTTGCGTCACTCTGTCTGACGCGTAGAAACCAGACTTGGGATCGGCTAGCCCTGCCTTGTCGTAGTCTTCTACTGTGTCTAAAACCAAGAGTAACGGCTTTCTGGCATCGATATGTGCGGCGTCCACAAATTCGACTTTCACGGGCCATTGTTGCTGTTTTAGCTTCTCAAAGCCTTCATCTTTCAGTGATGCATTCACAATTTGCAGACCACCAGCATCATCAATAACTTGATAGATTCGCTGAAACACCTTTTCAACATCGCGTTTTTTGTAATGCTCGCGCCACGTCGCCTCGATAGGCTTTAATTGCAGCGATAAGCAGCCAGAGAAATACTGGTTCATCAAATCAACGAATTGATAAATGGCACCGGTTTTGGTTTTTTGCAGCGATATCGGCTCTTGACCTGAAATGTCGATGGCATTGGTCGTAAACTTGCCCTTCCCTGGACTATGCTCTATGAGGTTGCCCTTAGGGTTGCGTCGCAACAACCCACTTTTCATGTCGAATTCAAACTTGGGCATCTTTTCGATAGTGCCCGCTGGCTTAAATGCCGTTTCAATCGGCGAAAATGTCGTTCCATCCATGGAGATGAATAAGGCGTTAAAGCGCACGCTCTCTTTGAGATCAAACTTCAAGCATTTGTAGACGGTATGCTCAAAAAACGTATCCGGCTCGACAAAAAGAAAACGTCTCCCCAAGCCCTGAAAAAAACTCACTCGGCGCCACTTTCCCGAGGCACGCACAAAAAGGCGTCCCAATAATAGTTGATCACAATCTTCAAACTTCACACGCTCAAAAGCGATGTCTGCCGATTCCGGCTTGGTGTTGTCTTGTTTGTCGCGCAATACCCAGTAGTAGCCTGAGTGCTTGATAAGCGCCTTTGGCGTAGACGCGCGTTCTACAATACTCAGTTGCTGAGCGTAACCCGCATTACCCTTGCTCTTGTCCAATGACGCTTTGTAAATCACGTACTTTTGGCTTAATGCATCAAAATCAAAGGATAGGTCTATGAGAGTCGTTAAACTTCGGCTCATCTGCTTCACTCCGCAAACTGGTTCAATAAATCAAGTAATTGGGTCATGGTAGGGACGTTGTTGGTACCGGACTCACTGTCGATGAGCCCCGGAATTTCAATAACGTCCGCTAAATCAAGATTCGTGTGCGCGACAAACTGTTCACCATCACTCACGTATTTGCGTGAATTTATCCCCGCAGCTCCGCTCCAGATGCTGTTGATGTACAACGCCTGCAGACGTTTGTTTGCAAACTCAGCAGGAGGATTGGCCCTCATTTGTTCCAACTTAGCCTGGCATTTGTCCAAGGTGTTGTCGTGAACCAGGCAGCCCAGTTCTAAATCCCAATGTTTAACGTCAACCAACAGGATTCGGTTACCAAGTTCAATGTACCCGTCGAACCACTCCACACATCCCTCTGGCATGCCTTGTAGCTGATAGCCAAACGCCGACAAGATCGCGCTAACCGCTTCCTCACCAAGCGCTCCCATGTAGAGGTCAAACATGGCCGGCGCTAACACAAACTGTGCACAGCCAAATGTGGTCGCAAAGCCGTTCGCTGCAAAATGCGCAGCAACTAATGGGTTTTGCATAAGCAAAGGCAAACGAGCCGACGCCTCCGAAACTTCTCGAAGCCCGGACACATCCGCAGGGTTAACGAAAATTTCTGTGATCCCCTTATCTTCGGAGTAATCGATTTGATACTGGTACTCACCGAGAGGAGCCTGAACATCAATGTAATAGCGAACCTCCTCACCTGTTGGCGATGGCGCCATGGCGGGCTTTTTCAGCATCCAGGTCCGCAATCGCTCATACTGGCCAATTGCATTTTCGTTCTGGTGTTCATACACACTGGTTACAAGCCTTTGGATATGCGCGTAATTGCGAGACGCCCTTGGGTGGTAAGACATACGCTGTTTTTCGTGCTCAATGGCTTTAAAGCGCTGCTTAGTATCCGTAATTAATGCTTGGTACTCATGCGACAAATATGAAAGGTTGCGGCTGTCTTTCGCCAGCGTTTCAACAAAGTCGGCAACCGCGTCATACATGATGGTGATTTCAGCTTGCTTCCACTCGGTACGACACATCCGACCAAGCGCTTGCTCGATGAAACGGTAAACTGCATATCGGTAGTCTTCGCTTCCTTTGTACGTGCTGATCAAATCACTCACTGCATAGTTATTGACCCGCGTTGATATAAGGGATTTGAGCTTCGATTTAATCGCATTGGCGACCACAATGCCTTTTTCGTGGAGCATTAATGCATCGTGGATATTCTTTTTAATGGCAAGTTCGCGCTCCTTAACCGTCAAGTCCTCGCCAATTCGGCTACCAATCAAACTCATAGGTTGCTCTAGGTAGATAGAATCAACATCCGTTTTGTTCTGGAATGGATCGACGCCTTCAGGCCCTACGTAGGTCAAGGTATGATTTTCACCGATGGTGTAGGACGGTGATAACCCTGCGCCAGTCGCCTGGTAGTTAGTGATCACGGCCACTTTTCTCGTGGTGGTCTCTAACAGACTTAATATGGCTTGGAACTGATCGTTCCTAAACGAGGCAGCATTGATGTTCTCAAAAATAGTGACACCGTATTTTTCGCCGACGCAGGCCATGAAATCCATAAACTCGCGGTTCCTATAGCTTTTATTAAGCATACAGAAGTGATATCGGTTGCTTGGGTGCAGTGAGAACTGACGAATGGACTCGATAAGCTTATTGGCCCTGTTAACGGCGAACTTTAATTGCCCCATGTCGGCGTTTAAGAGCTTACACAGTTCATTTTCAAGGAGTGCAGGTTGCAGTCTCGCTCCTCTGAATTCTTGATAGAGTTCGCCAAGGCCGCCCCACTCCACACGTTCAGAAATGCCCCTCACACGAATCTGGATCTGGTTTTCTGCATATCTGCGCTTTTCGCAGTACTCCATTTGTATCGCTGCTTTTTGTTCGGGATTGAGGAGAACTAAACGGTCAGAAAGCACATCACTGAGATACTCAAGATCAAAGTTATGGATAGCGGTGCGGCTGGTGGCTGTTGCACTCACACCAAGAACTCGAGCTCCCGCCAACACCCAATGAGCAAGTAAACCTGTTGATGTTAATGCCAGATCAAACGTGTAAGCTTTAGCGGTATTGTCTGTGTCGCTGCACTTGGCAATGTTGGCAATTTCGAACCCACTATCATGAAAACTATACGCTTTGTGTTCACTTTGAACTTTAAAACTTAGCCGGGCAGAAATTAACGACATGATGCTGGGAGTAAGCTCCACCAGCCCCAACTGATTGAGAATTTTCTCCACCAGGTTTTCTGTGGTGTAGACTCTTGGGTCTTTTAGCTTCTCCAAGTTTTTTTCAGTTTGAGAATGGCACTTAGCATCCCATTGCAGAACGTTCTGACAAGCTGGGCGCCGTTGTTCACAAACTGTATTGCACTCTCAGTGCCTTCTGGGCCAATCTCATGACTGCCTGACACATGGTTTATCTGTGACTTTAATTCTTCGTGCTTAAAGTTAATGGCATGAATGGACATCCTGTCAGAGAGGAGCGTGAATATCCGGTTTTGGTTTTCACTTCCCTTCTGAATCGTTGCAGCCGTGATGAACGGGCGATAGTTAACGTGCCACTTCCCCTTGTAATCAGCGAGTGCATTGCGGAAACGGTCAAAACATTGATCAACCCTATTAAATTCTGGCGAGCCATGAATTTTGAAACTGTCAAAACTCGAATAGAACTTGCGTGTAAGAGCGATGATGTCGTAGTCAGAGACAGTGTTGATTAAGTGAGTCAAAAACTCACTTTGCTGACGGTCAAACTCGTCTAGGATCAATAATGAGTTATCAAGAAAATCGCTAATTCTGTAACTTCTATCGATGCTATGCCACGGATAGAGCAACTTGGATGTGGTTAAAAAGAGTACCTGCGTTTTTTCCTTATCAATCCTTCTTGCTGGGAAAATTCGGTCGAGGACATCATTCAAGGGTGCATCATTGTGCTCTTTCCCTTTCAGGTAGCCCTTCAGCATAGTGAAAACCTTACTGTGCTGAGCACGTAAGTCTTCATCAAATACCGGCGTGTTGCTGCTACTCTTTGCCTGATTTAACAGCGAGACCTTATCGAGTATCGTTTTGACGTCTCTTTGCTGCTGCACATCGAGTGCTTCGAATATCGTTGCCCAATCAGCCTCCGATAGTTCGGCAATAGCAGTGTCTTGAGCAGGAATCCAAATGACGTTGCGTTTCAGCTCTGCTTTTCGCTCCTCACTAAGCGCCGCTTTGCTGTGGATGCGATCAAGCAATGCCTCAAACGATTCCTTCACGTTAACTCTCAAGTTCGTGGAGTAAATAAGCGTTATCTTCGAATCTGCGATCAGGTGTGCTAGTTGAAGCTCAGTGGCTTGATACGTCTTTCCAAGGCCAGTCTGAGCATCAATGATGGCCAAAAAGCCGTCTTTTGACTGGCACGTTTCAGGCCCAGCCATCTCTAGATAAGTTTCAAGTAATGCACTCATGACCCGCGCTCCGATACGGTCATTGCTCTGTCAGCTGTCTTCCAACTTGACGATATAATGTCTAAAAAATACTATTTCCACATTGGAATCAGGTAAATACTGAGCGTACATACATGTCGAGTAACTGGACAGGAATCGAAGAATGACGAAATGGCCGATTAGGTGGGATTTACTCTTACGATACCGGGTGATCGAGATTTTCGCGCTTTGGGAGGGTCGGTTAACCACCAATCACTTAATTCAAAGTTTTGGCATCGGGCGCCAGCAAGCATCCAAAGACATCAATACCTATCTAGCCGACATCGCTCCCGGTAACCTTGTTTACGATAAGCACCTAAAAGGCTATAAGCCAAGCAATAGCTTCAGCCCGAAGCTTACTTCAGGTCATGCCGATGAGTACCTGCATATCCTCTCTCGCCGTGAAGACATGACAGTGACATTTGTTGAACTTGATATGGGGTTTGAACACACTGCGATGATTCGGCCAGTCACACGCAATATTGCGCCGGAGGTATTACGACCGTTGGTCCAAGCCATTCGGGAGAAAAAACGTGTCGATATTTGCTACACATCGTTAAAAGATGGCGAAACCGTGGAAAGGATAATCTCGCCTCACACCCTGATTTGCACACCGCTTCGCTGGCACGTTCGTGCCTATTGTGAGCATGCTGATGATTATCGTGATTTTGTATTGAGTCGCATTCATGGTGTACCAGATATCAATGACAATGCTGCGCACGGCAAGCAAGATGATGCGCTTTGGAATACTGACGTAACCATCGAGCTTATCCCCGATCTCCGTTTTAACGAAAAGCAAAAAGCCGTGATCGAAAAAGATTACGGCATGCTCAATGGTACGCTTCGTATCCCAACCAACGCCTCACTCATTCGGTACATCTTGGATGCGTATAACATCGACATACACATGCAAAAAATCAGACCCCAAGGGCAGCAGATTGTTGTGGGCAATATGGATGACTTGATGCCGTTTCTGACTTACTAGGAAAAGACAGGCCGTTCAAATGACCATGGAAAACGAATTTTTAGCCAAAGTGCTCGGTCGTTGTACCGGGCAAAGCGAAAGCATTCGCTGGGTAAATCCACCTCATTACCGATAAAGCGCCAGTGCGAATTGCTCACCATTACCCGCTCTACCACTTATTATCAGCCCATTGGACTCTTTGATGAGGATGTTGAATTGCGCTGTATGATTGACGAAATTCACCTTCAGTATCCTTTTATCGGCAGCCGGCGGATTAGAAATCAACTGGCAAAGGAGAGCCATATTGTTAATCGCAAGCGTATTGTTCGGATCATGCGTGATATGGACATTGGGGCGATTTACCCTACCTGTTGAGTTTTATCGAGGTGGTTTACCCTAGCCAAGCCTGTGTGATTGATATCACGTACATCCCCATGGCAAAAGGGTTGTATCAAGCTTCAAGAACGGTTAATCATTCTCAAGCTAAAAAATATTCAGTGGATTTACCAATCTTCTCAGATGCTAGTATTCCTGCCGTGACCATATCATCCAATTTTTGCTTCGCGCTGTTATAGCTAATACCTAATAGACTCTCAACCTCACGAGCTGTGACTGTTGGCTTTTTTCGGTAACGAGGCTCACCAGAGACAAATCCAATGATCTTTCTCTCGATATCTTCCAAGCCAGAATAACGCTCTTCTAGCCCCTGCATTTGCTGTGCCGCTCGTTGATAAACTGCAACAAATTCATCGATAGCGCGACCGATTATCAGTAGCTGATATTTAATGAAGTACGTGAGATCTAAGTTATCGTGCTCCGTATCTAAGTAGCTAACACCATATTGAATCGGCGCTTTCTTGAGCAATGCCGATATCGCAATATACCGGAAGCCGGTATAGCCGGATTTGAACATATACCAGTAGAAAAGGGCCCTAGCGACTCTTCCGTTACCATCTCGAAACGGGTGTACATAACCGATAACAAAATGAAGTGTGATAGCTTGGATAACCGGATGAACACCACTGTCATTGGAATTAAGCCACTTCACGACGCGAGTAAGTAGTCTCTCAATGCTATCGTGTTTGGGTGGCTGATGGACAATCTCACCTTCTGCATCAACAACCGCAACATCATCCGTTGTCCTGAATGCGCCAGACGTGTATTTTTCTTGCTCTAATGTTCTCGTTCCGGTGCTATGCAAATTTCTGATTAGCTCAATGCTAAACGGCTCATCCCTAAGATCCCAGCACTTTTCATTAGGTCAAAGTTGCCAAAAATCATCCGCTCATCGTCAGTGCGAGGCTTTCTTTTTTTCGGATCATCTCTTTCGCAAGGATGGTCGTCGTAGCCGCACCTTCTAATTGACTACTCGATATCGCCTCATCATCCACTAGATTATTCGCTAAGTGCTCAAAGTGTGCCCGCTCGCCAATTTGCTCTAAGATACCCAGCATTGCACTGTGCGTGGTGTAACGATCAATTTGCGACAGCACACGACCAAATTCATGCAAATTATTGAATTTGAAATGTTTTGTATAGTCAGGGGAGTTCAACAGAGCTTGGATTACTTGCTCAGGCAAGTCTGGAGGCAAAGGTTTATCTTCTAAGGGAGTGAGATCGATTAAGGTTTTGTCTCGAGACAGGCGAGTTAGCCACCAGCAATATTTGACTTCCAAGCCTGACTTAACTCTACGCCTAAACTCGTTGAACGAATGGTACTCGTCAGTAAATGGGACGATGTAATCGGTATAGTCATTAGGATCGAGCCCCTGATTGCCAATCTCGAACAAAACGTCTCCGATTGTGCTAAATGGGCATGCTGGTGGGGACAAATACTTACCTGACATCACTTTCATCTCAAAAACTAACGATTATGAGATCAGATTAATCAATGTTGTGTGCCTTGGCTAGTTTTTTACCAGTAGCGCTTCTACATCTGCAAGATAACAACTATCAGCACTGAAAATAGACAACCGTTTGTTTTTTGGACCATCTTAGGAACCAAAAAAGAAACTCAAACCACAGCAAGTAAATAACATTCAATAATTTAAGAACCAAGATCAACTTACGCCAGCCAATCGATTGGAAAAAGCTCGGGCCAAAAGGTCCGAGCTTTGTTTATGTTTAGTGACTATCAACATCCGTTCTTCATACTGCACAATTTATCCCTACACACTCATTACATTTTTTGCGCATTAAATTGTAGAAAATCACGCAAGCCATTCGCGTTTTCTAAAACCCACATTCTCACAGCGGAACTTCGTTTGAACATAGTCACGGCTGCCGAAAAATGTCCGGGAGAATGCGTTCCTTGAGGTGGCTCGTTTACAACATTGAGATGTTTGAAATAAAACTCCCATCACCACTCCCGAACCAACAACCGGCTTTTCACGCCTCTGACCTGCAATTTCACTGCTTCATAGACCGCTTCAAAGCTGTCTTCTTTGGTCGAAATATTCGGCAGAGAGAGGGCGGCTTCGCTGAAAAACGGCGTTTTCGCGGTCACTTCCCCAAGCAAGATCCCAAAACGCCAGAACCCGTACCTGTGCTTCATTAAGGCGTTGTTTAGACGGCACGCGGTCTCTTTTCTCATTGTTTTCTTTATCGGTAGCCGGGAGCAGGTTCCAGCGATCGTTGTTGGGCCAGTAAGCAAAGGGCAAACAGTGATCCACCTGATAGCTGTCTTTTAGCGCCCGACCACTCCAGATGCTGACAACAGTCTGGTTTGATGCCCTGAGTCCGTCTATTCGCTTTCTGACATCCCTCGTATCGTGCCCGCCATCAATCCAAACCAGCCGGTCAAAGTAGGTCTGTAAGGGAATATCCCGCCTGCGGTTGAGTTCGTAGCGTCTCATTTCCCCGATCCACTGATTCACCACCAAGGTTCAATCCAGCTTGAATAAAGCCGCAGACAATCCCACAGGCTCTCCTCCAGAATAAAAGCACCAAAACTTTTCAGGAATGTGATGTCGAGGATAAAGCTGCTTTCAGGTTTTCGCCGCGCTTTTTCTATCTGAAACATCGGGTTGGAGATATCCCCCTGATAGATAAAGCGAACCGGCCCGGCTTTAATGGTATCTATTGAATCTTTAAGGGCTTTCTGCAATGCTGCTGCTTCTTCACCCTGAAAAAATGCACCTATTGTCAAATCATCCGGGGCAAGATGCCGTAACTGCTCCCAGCCATCCGGTTGAACAAAACCGAGACCTCTGTTGGAATCGCTGTTTTGCTGTACACCTCTTCCCTCACCGGCATCAAAATCAAGCAAACGTTTGTACTGTCGCATCCAATAAAGGGCCACCAGCCCCAGCGGAAGTACGATATTGCCGTCACTGCGGTCAAATGCGGCACCGGGATGGGCATCGGCAATGCGAAGCAATGTCCGTAACAGCGCTAGTTTGTAAGTCGCTGATTTGTTGTCGTTGACAATAATATGCCGGACTTTGATCAGATCTCCCGAGCCGTCATCCGGCAATGTCAGTACCAGAGTCTCCCACTCGACATCCTTCCGACCCAATGCGTCACCATGTTTACCCGTCTTGTGACGGACCTGGAGCGCTCGGTCCCTGGCGAGGCTTTCAATTTCTTCCGCAGATACGGGATGGCTGGAGCGCTCGTCACTGAAACTGCCGTGACGCAATGTAATAACCAGCCTGCCATTGGGAGCCAGCAGGTTAGCGAGTTTACGGAAAGCTCTCTCCCGCTCTCCAGGTGCGATATGCATCCAAACAGCAGACAACACAATATAGTCAAAACGAAGGCTGAGCTGATTGACGGTTTTCAATTCCGGCAGGGTGTCCGAAAGCCAGGTAACAGCAAGATCCCGGGTACGATCTTCGCCAATTTTTCGAAAGGCGTCTGCAGGTTCTACAGCATACACCTCCCCGCCCCGGCTGGCGTACCATTCAGCATCCCGGCCATTACCTGAACCAATATCAAGCACTTTAAAAGGCTCACCACCTTCGGGCCAGAAAGGTTTCCAACTGTGATGCACAGCTTCAAAAGGTTGCGACTGGTACTGTTCGTCCAATTTGCCGGCATGTTGGTGATAGAAGGATATTGTGCGGTTCATAAACCCTGGCTTGACGGATTTTCGGCATGATTTACAGCATATTGTGTCATGAATCAGTAGTGGAGAGAAATCACGACACCACCCGGCATTTCACTCTGTGATTTCAGACACCCAATTCATGAGTATATTGCGTTGTAAACCGCTCAATGAAGACACATTGAGCGGTGAGTGGTTTTACCGGCGAAGCCAGAACAAGCTACCTTCAACACTGAGCCAGGCCTGTTTGCCGCCGAATGTCATGTAGGTCGCCACTTCTTCTTTACTGCCGGGAGAGTACATCTCCGGTTGCGCGTCTTTCACCTTCATCTGTCCGGTGAGCATTTTGGCGCAGTGCTTGTTCAGGCTTTTCAATCGGGCCTTTTCGGCTTTTGCTGCCGGGCTGTCTCCTTGTTTTGCGTAAATAAGCAAACTGCGGGAGCAGGCGTCAAACATGCTCTCTTCTGGCATCTCTGTCAGCAGATTTTCCAGCCCATCCCAGTTTTGAGTTGTGATGTACGCATTAGCCAGAAGATAACGATTTGCCTGGTTATCCATCGGGTTAAGGTAAAGCAGGTCTTCAAGCTCTTCGACTGCCTGTGTTTTATCCCCATAGTGGAAGTTAAGGTACGCCCGGCGGCTTCTCAATGTCATGTAAGGGCGAGTCTCATGAATGCCCCAGAAATGCCCATGATTCTCTTGTTTGAATTCAGGAGTAATCTGCTCTTCTTCCATGAAATTGATTAACTTGCTTATTGGCTCAATGGGTTCCCGACTTTCAATGGACATTAACGCATCGAGCATCTGGTAAACTTCATCCTGCTCATCAGGTTCTCCAGGGAACGGGTCTTCTCTATCATCATCCCACTCTGCCTGACCTGGTGGCATAAATTCTTCACCAAAGCGTATCTCATAAATCGCATCACCCAGCATCCGGGTGAAGTTACGTCTCGCATCCATAGCCTGCCGTTCAAACGGGTAACATTCCGCCAGCGGTTTGAAGATTTCTTTGGCCGCTCTCAGGCTGGTAAAACCCGTTGCAACGTGGGTAAGCCGTTCCAATAAAAGCGTTTGACCACTCCTCAGCGAGCGTTTGTTTATCTTCTTTAGCGCTTTTAACAGACCGGAGCAATAAGACGGCAACGGAGCACCATCATCAAGGGAGGAAGCCATGTCAGTTTTGGATAGCTTACAAGCAGCGGGCAGTTTCAGCTCAAACTCCATGACCCGACGCATACAGTCGTTGTAAAAGGCAAAAAGACCCTGAGTGCAAGAATCCATGACCGCGACATCATCAAAATTGGCGTCGCCGAAGAGATCTGGGAGCCATTCACTGGCTTTTACCATATTGGGATTCACCCCCAGCCCCATAAAGTACCTTCAATAAAATAGATATCGGGCTTTTTTTGCTGCTCTGGGCATAGCGCTTAACCAACGGCTTGTACTGACGCGATTGCATAATGTTCTCCATGCACATTTTCGTACAGCCTAGCGTAATTAAGACGCACTCCCAAGTGGTCATTCAAACTGCTATACCGGTTTCGATATTTCAGTATGTTACTTCCTGCCCCGCCCCACTCAGTGCTAAACTCATTTCACTTTTTGAGCACCTTCCAACCGGAGCCACTTAATGTTTTCAACACTGCTGGAAACCCTTCAATCTGTGGCGGCCAATCCGGGTGAGCATGTGCCGTGGCTGTTGTTTATTACAGCGGTTATCGCTCTGGTGAGTACCTTGCTATTCGTCGGGCGGTGGCGAAAAAACCGGAATCTGGCCAGGAAATTCGATAAGAGGATGGCAGTGCTTCAACTCGTCAATGGAAATACTAAAATTAATGCACTGCTATTAGCGAATTGATATATCCAAAAAGCAAAAAAGCCGCTCAACTCAGCGACTTTTAACTTCAATTCTGAAAACCATCGGTCAACAATGATTCTGTTGATCAGCTTTAGCAATCAGCTCTTGCTGTTCTTTGATTGTTTCCTGAATAACTTTGTTGAAGAATTTTTTCTTATCTCTCGATGACGCATGACGAACGAAATCTGAGAAAGCAGTAGTTTTTACTTTGTCTCGCTTAGCTGACATTACTCTCCCCCTTCGTGGTTTTTAGCGATACCGACAATGCTCTCCAAAGTTCGGCGATTGTACTTTTTGCGAAATAATGCGTCAATGTCAGTGACATTGAAGTGTGGTTTATCGTTGATGCCATCAATGTTTTTTTCAATGAAAGTTATATCAATTTTGTCGCCAAAGTACCGCTTCAGCTGACTCACTACACATTGTGATTGCAAAAATTGTTCGATAAACACTGTTTCAGGTACTCGGCGTCCCTCTACTATCTCTCTCGCTTTTACCAATCGCCAAGCTTGATCTGGTTCTTGATACACAAAGATAATCATCACGAACCGTTTTTTCTTCAACGATCGTTCAATGTTGTCTTTCGCTTTTGTAAAGTTCGAGAGCGTCGAGTCCAAAATAAAGCTCACATCTCTATTGAGCGCCCTATCATGAATCGCCTCAACTAAAAACGTAGCAGGGCGTTGGAACAAAGGTGAGTTGTACCCTTTATAATCTTCAAACTCTTTTCTAAGTTCGTCATTTTCAATGTGAACAAATTCAGTGCCGTGATCATTCCTGAAAATCTATCTTCAACACCTAATGAAAACAGCAATAACCGACATTTCTCCCCCAGAGACACTTCACGTTTTTGAATCTACTAAATATCCTTCACTCTGTGGCGGCCAATCCGAGTGAGCATGTGCCGTGGCTGTTGTTTATCACAGCGGTTATCGCACTGATGAGTACCTTGGCCATTCTTCGGGCTGTGGCAAAAAAACCAAATTCAGCTCAGGAAACCGGCACTTCCGGCAGCAGTCATCAACAGCCGTAACGTATTAATGGTTAAAATGATGTAATAAAACCCGCCTCACATCCCGCCTTCATTCATGGCTTGTTTCACTCTGTTCATTTTCTTTCTTTTTTATTGTCATAATTTGAAATGCTGACACAGATGGAAATCTGCCGTTATTTTTATTCCAAAAGGTATTCATAATTAATTAAATCCCGCCATGAAAATACAGGATGGCTTATAATTTTAAGTATGGTTTTCAATTACGCTTCGGCTATTAATATATTAAAACACACTCATCATAATTAATTCATATTATTGTTTTATAAGGATTTTCAATCCGCGTGTTTTTGAGAGGAAAAAATCAAAGGATCAAAATTGAAATGTATGTTGCTAATTAAATTCAATAACGACAGCAATTATGCACTTGCTTAAATAAAACCTTATTTTCTTCTGATCCATATCAATAAAATTCACCGAATAGATATTACCCTCACGACGTCGCAGCCAACGGCTGTTAAAAAACAGTGAACCGGGAATTAATGGGTTCTTTCAGATTGAGCACTTCCCTCAACCTGAAAGGATTTATGGAAACAGAGCAATGTCGTGCCTCCGTTCCCGGTATCAGAACTCACAACCGTGGGATAAGAAATCGTGAAAATGAATCGTCGTCAGTTTTTTAAACTGTGCGCCGGCACTGCGGCTACGTCCGCCATTGCAGCACTGGGCATGATGCCGACAGTTGCGCAAGCTGCCACGCGCGAGTTTAAGCTGACAAGTGCAAAAGAAACGCGCAATAACTGCTGCTATTGCTCGGTAGGCTGTGGCCTGCTGATGTACAGCCGCGGTGATGTGAGCAAAAACGTTGAAGCCTCCCTTTTCCACATTGAAGGCGACGCTGACCACCCAGTCAGCCGCGGCCGCCTGTGCCCTAAAGGTGCCGGCCTGCTGGACTTTGTAAACAGCCCAGACCGCCTCAAGTTCCCAGAATACCGTGCGCCAGGTGCCACCGAGTGGACCCGCATCACCTGGGAAGACGCCTTCAAGCGCATTGCCCGTCTGATGAAAGATGACCGCGACAAGAACATGGTTGCGGTAAACGAGCAAGGCACCACAGTAAACCGCTGGCTGACCACCGGTATGCTGACAGCCTCTGCCCAAAGCAACGAAGCTGGTTTCCTGACACAGAAATTTGCTCGGGGTCTTGGCCTGGTGGCTGTAGACACCCAAGCCCGCATCTGACACGCGCCAACGGTAGCAAGTCTTGCTCCAACATTTGGTCGCGGTGCGATGACCAACCACTGGATCGACATCAAGAATGCCGATGTAGTGATTATTATGGGCGGCAACGCTGCAGAGAACCATCCGGTCGGTTTCGGCTGGGTAACAGAGGCGATGAAGCACAACAACGCCAAGTTGGTTGTGGTTGACCCTCGTTTTAACCGCAGTGCTGCGGTGGCGGACTATTACGCCCAACTGCGCTCCGGTACTGACATTGCATTCTTCCTGGGCCTGATCCGTTACCTGATCGAGACCAACCAGGTGAACTGGGACTACGTGAAAACCTTCACCAACGCCGGTTTCATCGTACGGGAAGACTTTGGTTACCAGGACGGCCTGTTCACAGGTTATGACCCTGAGACCAAGAGCTACGACACCGAGTCCTGGTTCTATGAACTGGACGAGCAGGCTACGCCAAGGTTGATGAAACCCTGAGCCACCCTCGCTGTGTGTGGAACCTGCTGAAAGAACACGTAGCACGCTACACCATTGATGAAGTCGTTAACATCACAGGTACCCCGCGTGCCCAGTATGAAAACGTCTGCGAAATCATTGGCTCAACCAGCAAGAAGAACAAGGTTGCGACCTTCCTGTACGCTCTGGGCTGGACTCAGCACTCAAAAGGTGCCCAGAACATCCGCTCAATGGCATGGTGCAACTGATCCTCGGCAACATGGGTATGCTTGGCGGCGGTGTAAACGCACTGCGTGGCCACTCAAATATCCAGGGTATTACCGATATGGGCCTGCTTTGCCAGAACCTGCCGGGTTACCTGAAACTGCCGAACGACAAAGATGTGGACCTTGCAGCACACATTGCAAACCACACCCCTGCGGCACTGCGTCCGGGCCAGACTAACTACTGGCACAACTACTCCAAGTTCTTCGTCTCGCTGATGAAGTCCTTCTGGGGCAACAAGGCGACCGCAGCAAACAACTTCGGTTACGACTGGATGCCGAAGTGGGACGAGCAGTACGACGTATTGCGCTACTTCCAGATGATGCACGAAGGCCAGGTTAACGGTTATATCGTGCAGGGCTTCAACCTGCTCGCGTCTTTGCCTAACAAGGCCAAGATCAGCGAAAGCCTGTCGAAGCTGAAGTATCTGGTGGTAATGGACCCACTGGCGGTGGAAACCGCAACATTCTGGCGTAACAAAAAGCTGTTCAACGAAGTGGACAGCGCAAACATCATGACGGAAGTCTTCCGCCTGCCTACCGGCTGTTTTGCGGAAGAAGAAGGTACCATCGTGAATTCCGGCCGCTGGATGCAATGGCACTGGAAAGGCGCAGCCTCTCCGGGCGAAGCAATCAGCGACGGTGAAATCTGGTCCGGTATCCTCAAAGAGCTGAAAGCACTCTACGCCAAAGAAGGCGGCGCGTTGCCGGAAGCGGTTGACGCCATTGACTGGCAGTACGTGAACTCGAACAACCCGAGTGCACCGGAAGTCGCCAAGCAATTGAACGGTATCGACCTGGCAACCGGCAAACAGCTGAGCAGCTTTGGTGAACTGAAAGACGACGGCTCTACCGCCTGTGGTTGCTGGATTTACACCGGCAGCTGGACAGAAGCGGGCAACCAGATGGCCAACCGTGATAACTCTGACCCGTCAGGCAAAGGTATCACTCCGGGATGGTCATTCGCATGGCCGGCTAACCGCCGCGTGCTGTACAACCGTGCCTCGGCTGACGTTAACGGCAAGCTTGGGACGAAAACCGCGTACTGATGGAGTGGACTGGCAGCAAGTGGAAAGGTATCGACGTACCTGACTTCAACGCCAAGCTCGACCCGGAAGCCAGCGCGAAAACCGGCTTCCTGATGAACCCGGAAGGCTGTTCACGCCTGTTCGTGAACCGCATGATGAAAGACGGTCCGTTCCCTGAACACTACGAACCGTTTGAAACGCCAATCGGTACCAACCCGATGCACCCTAAAGTGGTCAGCAACCCGGCTGCGCGCCTGTTCAAGTACGACGCAGAGCAGATGGGTACATTTGAAGAGTTCCCGTATGTAGGTACCACCTACCACCTGACGGAGCACTTCAACAACTGGACCACACACTCGCGTCTGAACGCCATCGCGCAGCCGCAGCACTTTGTTGAAATGGACGAAGCGCTGGCCGCCGAGAAAGGCATCAAGAACGGTGACTGGGTGAAGGTAAGTTCGAAGCGTAATTACATTGTGACCAAGGCCCTGGTGACCAAGCGCCTGCAACCGTTCATGGTGAACGGCAAGCAGCTTCACACCATCGGTATCCCGACCCACGCCAACTATGAAGGCCTGACCCGGGAAGCCTATGAGGTGAACTCACTGACTCCATACGTCGGTGACGCCAACTCCCAGACCCCGGAATACAAAGCGTTCCTGGTCAACATCACTAAAGTGGAGGGGCAATAAGCCATGTCAGACAGCAACATTATCATGGCCTCCGGGACATCTGACCTGACGCCTCCTTCACAGGCACGCATGGCGACGGAACACGTCGCCAAGCTGTTCGACGCCACCCGCTGCACCGGCTGCAAAGGCTGCCAGGTAGCGTGTTCAGAGTGGAACAACCTGCGTGCGGATGTGGGCACCTTTGAAGGCAGCTACCAGAACCCAATGGAACTGTCTTCTGAGTGCTGGACCTGATGCAGTACCACGAAGTGCTGGAGAACAACCGCCTGTTCTGGCAGTTCACCCACACTGCGTGCATGCACTGTGGTAACCCGTCGTGCCTGCAGACCTGCCCGTCTACCGGCGCGATCATCAAGCGCGTGGACGGCACCGTGGACTACGTGGCCGACAAGTGCATCGGCTGTGGCGAGTGTGTAACGGCGTGTCCGTTCAACGTGCCAAAGCTGTCACCGGTAGATGGCAAGGCGTACAAGTGCACCATGTGTGCTGACCGCCTGGCAGTCGGCCAGGAGCCTTCATGCGTGAAGACCTGCCCGACAGGCGCACTGAACTTCGGTACCCGCGAAGACATGCTGTTCCGTGCTGAGCAGCGCGTGAAAGAACTGCACGCGGAAGGCCACACCAAGGCGGGAATCTATAACCCGGACGGTGTGAACGGTACCGGTATGATTCTGGTGCTGCGCGACATTACGGATCCGGAAAGCTACGGCATGCCAAAAGATCCGAAAGTGAGCGTACCGACCACGATCAAGCAGGACTGGGTGAAACCAATCGGCGCTGCCGGCCTCGCTGCCACTGTGGCACTGGCCTGTATCCACCGCATCGCGGTGGGCCGTAACCGTGTAGAAGAAGACGAGGAGTAAGCGAGATGGCCAAGCAAAAGATGTTTATCCGTCACCGCCTGTCTAACCGTCTTTGCCACTGGTTTATTGCAGCAAGCGGCCTGTTCACCATGATCACCGGCCTGTCGTTCCTCTATCCGTCATTCGGATGGCTGGGCAACATTGCCGGCACACCGACGCTGGCACGCATCATCCACCCGTTCACCGGTGTGGCGATGTGTGTGGTGCTGGTGATCCTGAGCGTACGTTATTACCACCACAACCGGTGGAACAAGTACGACCTGGCATGGATGAAAAACGTGAAGCACGTAATGACCGACAACGAGGAAAAAATCCCACCTGTTGGCCATTACAACCCGGGCCAGAAAATGCTGTTCCGCACCAACCTGCTGAGCGGTCTGGTGCTGGGCGTGACCGGCTTCATTATGTGGCAGCCTTACTTTGCACCTAACTTCTCTCCTGAAGTGGTGCAGTGGGCAATCCTGATCCACGTCATTGCGGCACTGCTGATGATCCAGTCGATCGTTGTGCACGTGTGGATGGCGCTGTGGGTGGAAGGTTCTATCCCGGGCATGCTGTACGGCAAAGTCAGCCGCGCATGGCTCAAGAAGCACCATCCAATGTCTGTTGAAGAATACGAGCGGGAACAACCTTAAGTTATGACTCAAGCAACCTTTGACGCAGAAACCTTGCAAAAGCAGGGCCCGGGTATTGTCCCGGTGATCCCCGCTGACACCCTGAAACTCTACCAAGCCCGTGCGGCACGCCTGAATGAGAAAAAAGGCGACGCTGACCTGGCGGACTACCTGGCCCTTATCGAACAACTGGTAAGTGTACAGGCAACCGTGGCTGCAAAAGGCGAGTTTGGCCCGATGCCGGCCTTCAAGCCGGGCGAAGCACCCCGTTTGCCGCGGATAAGTTCAGGGGTGACAAGTGTTGGCAGATGGTGTTGCTTGAAATCATCAGCGGGCTGCTGCCGGTCGTACCGGAAAACGTGGCAGCCATCCTGAAAACGCTGGCAGAAACCGGGCAGGATACCCTGCAAGGCTGGGCGTACGCCCTTCGCAGCGGCAAGTTCTCAGATGTCCCGGCTGAATACAGCCTGTTCATCTGGGCGGCACTTTCCAGCTACTGGGCCCACTGGCTCCGAAAGCCGTCCCGGCCCTTGCCCTGGATGCCATGGAAAACCGCCAGCTTTGCCCTGTGTGCGGCAGCCACCCGGTTGCCAGCGCAATCAAGGAAGAGCCTCGTGAGGGGCTCCGTTACCTGCACTGTTCCCTGTGCGAGACCGAATGGCACATGGTGCGCGCAACCTGTACCAACTGCTACGGGGACGACGAAGTCTACCTGTGGGCGGAACAGGAAAAAGAGGCACCGGTGCGTATCGAAAGCTGCGGCCATTGCCATGGTTACACCAAGATGCTGTTTACCAACCTGGACCCGAAACTGGATCCGGCGGTCGACGATCTGCTGACCATGCATTATGACCAGCACCTCGCCGAGAAGGGCTTCAAACCGACAACCGTGAACCCGTACCTGCTGGCTCACGAAGAGTAATTTTGCTGTTCAGACAGGCTTGTTCCATCACCCCGGGGCAGGCCTGTTTTTTCTTTTTCACCTGATTTTCTGTCGCTTGGAAAAACACTCCGGAAAGACCAATGACTCAAGCTATCATCAACAAAAACGCGCTGTACCGAGCAATCCCGGCCATGGACGCCCTGCTGCTGATACCTCAAGTGATCGGCCTTAGCCGCCAATACGGAAAAGCCTGGGTAAAATCCCTGCTCGCCGACATGCAAAGCCGGGCAAGGTCAGACATCAGTGAAGCTGGCTCACTGCCCGCCTGGTGCAATGACGAAAGCCTTACGGTGGATACGCTGAAAAGCGCGATCCGCCGCGAGAGCCGCCACAGCCTGACCCCGGTTATCAACCTGACCGGTACCGTGTTGCACACCAACCTCGGCCGCGCCAGATGTGCGAAGCGGCCATTGATGCGGTCAGCGATGTCATGCGAAACCCTGCCCCGCTGGAATTCGATATGGGTGCCGGTAAACGCGGCCACCGCGACAGCCGGGTCGCAGAGCTTGTCCATGAGCTGACCGGTGCCGAAAGTTGCTGCGTGGTAAACAACAATGCGGCCGCCGTGCTGCTGATGCTGGCTTCCGTCGCGGCCGGGAAAGAGGTGATTGTATCGCGTGGTGAACTGGTGGAAATCGGCGGTGCATTCCGTATCCCGGATATCATGGCGCAGGCCGGCTGCAAAATGGTTGAAGTGGGCTGCACCAACCGCACCCACCTACGTGACTACGAGGCGGCAATCACTGAAAACACCGTCGCCATCATGAAAGTCCACACCAGCAACTACCATATCTGCGGCTTCACCCATTCTGTGGCGGAAGCAGAGCTCGCCACCCTTTGCCGGGAAAAAGGCATTGCCCTGATCTCCGATTTGGGCAGCGGTGCCCTGACTGACCTTTCCCGTTTCGGGCTGTCCAAAGAGCCGATGCCGCAGCAAATGCTCGCAGACGGCGTGGATCTGGTGAGCTTCTCCGGCGACAAACTGCTGGGCGGCCCTCAGGCCGGGCTGGTTGTCGGCAAAAAAGATCTCATCGACAAGCTCCAGTCCCACCCGCTGAAACGCGCCCTGCGCTGCGATAAGATGGCGCTGGCAGCATTGGAAGCCACATTGCTCCAATACCGCAACCAGGAAGGGCTGGACACCAACCTGCCGGTGTTCCGAAAGCTTTCCCGCCCGCTTGACCAGCTGGAAGCCATTGGCGAAAACCTGCTGGAAGCCTGCGAGGCGTTCGAACCCTATTTCGACATCCGCCTGACTCCGTGCGAAACCCAGATTGGCAGCGGCTCTCAGCCTGATGTGCTGCTTGCGTCTCTGGCCCTTTGCTTTACCCCGCGCTGTGCGGTGGCAAATGCATCCGGCAGCCTGTCACTTGGCAAGCTGGACAAACTGCTCAAAAACACCGATATGCCGGTGATTGGCCGCCAGTCCAACGGCGTCCTGCTGCTAGACCTTCGCGGCGTAGATGATGAAGTAGAGCTGGAGCAGATGCTGCGCCAGGCCGGGGATAACCTTACGCAATACCAGGCGGGGCAACTGATGATCATCGTCACTGCCGGCCATGTTGACCATGGCAAAACCACCCTGTTGCAAGCCCTGACCGGCACCGATGCCGACCGCCTGCCGGAGGAAAAACGCCGGGGCATGACTATCGACCTCGGCTATGCCTTTATGGATACCGAGTGCGGTGAGCGGCTGGCATTTATCGATGTGCCGGGGCACGAAAAATTTATCAACAACATGCTGGCCGGGGTCAGCAGCGCAAAACATGCCCTGCTGGTCGTTGCCGCTGACGATGGCGTGATGCCCCAGACGTTGGAGCACATGGCTATCCTCAAGCTCCTGAACCTGGAAACCCTGACGGTAGCCATCACCAAATGTGACAAGGCAGACGCCGACCAGCTGACCCGCACCGAAAACCAGCTCGCCCAGTTGCTGGCCGGGCAAGATATCCAGTGGGAGCGCTTTGCTGTATCCGTACCGACCGGTGACGGTATCCCGGCACTGAAAGCCCACCTCAATGCACTGGTTTCCAATCACAACCCGGATACCACCGGACAGAGTTTCCGCATGACGCTGGACCGCGCATTCAGCGTAAAAGGTGCAGGTGTTGTCGTCACCGGGACGGTAATAAGCGGCGAAGTAAAACCGGGGGACAAGCTTTACTGTTCCGGCCAGAAACAGGCCCTTCGCGTGCGGGGCATCCATGCCCAGGGGCAGGAAGCCGGAACCGGCAAGGGCGGGCAGCGTGTTGCCTTAAACCTTGCGGGCATCGACAATCACCACGGTCTGTCACGGGGCGACTGGCTGAGCAGCCTGCCACAGCCGGATGCACAAAGCCGGGTGACTGTGCTCTACCGCGGGGATGCCATACCAGCCCATTGGCAAAGCGCCCACTTCCATCACGGCGCGTGCCATTGCATCGGCAAGATTGGCTACCTGGCAGAAAAGCCGGAAGCAAACGGACACCTGCTCGAACTTGTGCTTGACGCGCCGTTCCTTGTCGCCAGGGGCGATATCATTGTGCTGCGCGATGCCTGCGGCAAGCAGACACTCGGCGGAGCACCGTGCTGGAAACCGCCCCGCCGTCCAGAGGCAAGCGAAAACCTGAACGTCTGGCATACCTGTCAGCCCTTGCAGAACAGTGCTCCCCGGACAGGTCACTGGCCTTCCAAAGCCTGAGCAGGGTCGTAGAACGTGACGCCTTTAAGTGGGACTGGCAACTGACTGATGAGGCTATTGAGACCCTGCTGGCGGAGATGTCTGGATCAGACGATGCGCTGGTTGAACACGGCCCGTACATTATTGCCGGCAGTCAGATCACTGAGCTCAAGGCCCGCCTGAATGAAACACTGGATCAGTACCACCAGAGCCACACCGATGAACTGGGCCTTGGCCGGGCACGCCTGAGCCGGATTCTACGCTCGGTATTGCCACAAGCCATTGTCGACCTGGCGCTGGATGAAATGCTGGCAAGCGGAGAGCTTGCGCAAAGCCGCGGCCTTATCCACCTGCCGGTACACCAGATCGCGCTGACAGATGAAGAAGCCGACATTTGGCAGCAGATGGCTGCACTTTACACCCAAAACACCATGCCTTTGTGGGTAACGGATTTCAGCAAACAGCTTGGTATTGAACCGGATGTCATCCGCCCGCTTTGCCATAAACTGGTTCAGCTTGGCTACATCACGGCGGTGGTGAAAGACCGCTACGTCCTTACCGAGCACCTGTTCAGCATTGCTGAAACTATCCGCGGCTACCTGGCTGAAAACGAGATGCTGGAAACGGCGGAAGCACGCCAGCTTATCAACCTCGGCCGCAAGGTCAGTATCCAGATCCTGGAACTGTTCGACCGCACCGGCTTTACCCGCCGGGTATTCAAATCCAGCAGCCGGGTGATCCGGGATGGGGGGATGTATGTTCTTTAGGGACGAGTTGCGAGAAGCGAGAAGCGAGAAGCGAGAAGCGAGAAGCGAGAAGCGAGAAGCGAGAAGCGAGAAAAGTATTGAGCTTTGACGGCCAGATGTATGTAACGATTTCAACGTCTCGCCACTCACTGCTCTCAACTCAGCACTGAAAGAGGAATTTGGCGGAAGAACATAGGAGTTGAACCTACCTGGGACTGCTGGCAGCCCCACCCGGATTTGAAGTCCGGACGCCTCACCGGAGACGACGTTCTTCCGTCTTAGGGCGGCGATATTATTTAATTCACTTATTAATAGCAAGCCTATTTCGGCATGGAAAAATAAGTATTCAAAATCAGTACAAGCGGCTTTTCCGCTGCCGGGATAGATAAATTATGAGCATGACATTCGATCATATTGTTCACACTCAGGATATTGCTTTATATCAGGATGGATGCCCGACCCTAATTGAAGAGAGCCTGGCTTCGGAAGTGCGAGTTGCGCTTATTTATAACGGCATTTCCCATACCGTAATGATGGCAACGCCGCGGGATCTGGAGCACTTTGCTGTCGGTTTTACCCTGTCTGAACGTATCGTGGAAAATATCAGTGAAATTAAGAGCATTGATATTGAATCCGTTGAAAACGGGGTGCTGGTTTATATTGAAATCACACAGCGCCGGTTTATGGCACTCAAAGAGCAGCAGCGGAATATGGCCGGCCGCACCGGTTGCGGTTTATGTGGCGTGGCAAAACTGGAACAGGCGATTAAGCCGGTTATCCCGGTAGAATCTGAAACGGTGTTTAATATTCACCACCTGGTTCCGGCACTGGCAGCATTGCGCGACCAGCAGGAGACCTTTAAGGTCACGGGCGCAACCCACGCAGCGATGGGGATATTTTCTGACGGCGAGATCGCCGGTAGCTTTGAGGACATCGGCCGCCATATTGCCCTCGACAAGCTGATCGGCTGTGTCTCCCGCAAAGGTGAACGCAAACCGGATGCCGTGCTGCTCACCAGCCGCGCCAGCTTTGAGATGGTCCAGAAAGTGGCAAGCGCCGGTATCCCGGTTATCTTTGCCATGTCTGCCGTCACCTCACTGGCGAGGGATCTGGCAGAAAAAAGCAATATCACCCTGGTGGGGTTTTGCCGCAACAACCGGGCTACGGTTTATACCCATGGCCGCCGTATCACAGCAAATGCACTCTGATTGTCTGGCCGGGCTGTCACAGCCCGGTCTCCATTTCTGCTTCCACATTGATTGACACCGCCACCTGCTTTTCCACCTTGATGCCGAGCCGCTTGGCAAGGCGGTTCAGGTTTGCCCGGTTCACCTTGAGACGTCGGGAAGCGGCTGACCAGTTGCCATTTTCCTCTTCCAGCACCCGCTGGATAAGACGGATCTGGAAGTTGTCGACTTCTTCGCGCAAATCATACTGGATGCCGGCTTCCTCCGGCAGGTCATCCTGCTTGATGGTACGGACGGAAAGTGACGCCGAAAGGTGCTCAAGGTGGGTAACATCAATCTTTACGTTGCCATCCTTGCTGGTCGACTTGGCCTCAGTGCTGCCCGGCTGATAACGTGCTCAAGCTCCCGCACATTGCCCGGCCAGTCATACTGGTTGAGCACACCTACCGCTTCGGGTGCAATCACTAGCCGGGAGATCCCGAGCCTGCGCCGGGAAGATTCCACAAAGTAGCCGGCCAACAGGGTAATGTCCCCGTCGCGCTCCCTGAGCGGCGGGACATGGATGGGGTAAACACTGAGCCTGTGGTATAAGTCAGAACGGAAATTCCCCGCCCTCACCTCATGCTCCAGCTTGCGGTTAGTGGCAGCCAGAATGCGCACATCCACTTTCTCAGTCTGGTCCTTACCCACTGGCTGTATCTCCTGGCTTTGCAATACCCGGAGCAACTTGCTCTGTACCGTCAGGGGCAGCTCTCCAATCTCATCCAGAAAGATAGTGCCACCGTTGGCAATGCTGAATTTACCGGCCCGGTTACGGTCTGCACCGGTAAACGCGCCTTTGGCATGGCCAAACAGCTCACTCTCTATCAGGTTCTCCGGCAATGCGGCACAGTTAAGGTAAACCAGAGGCTCCTTGCTGCGGTGGGAACTGGTGTGAATACTGCGCGCCACCAGCTCCTTACCCGTGCCGGTTTCCCCTTCAATCAGAATGGAGTAATCCGACGGTGCCACCAGCAGCAGCTCTTTCTTGAGTTGGCGGATAATCGGGGAGTTGCCGATAATCTCATTGCCGCCAAGCTGATGAGGCATGGAAGAGAGCTCCGCGACCACCTCCTGACTGTGGTGGGAATAATGCTCCATCCGGTTTTTCATCATCTGGAAAGAGAGGATCATCGACGTCAGGTTGGTCAGCACCGTAAACGTCGAAAAATCAATATTGTTGAACGCCTGAGGATCCAGGCTGTCCAGCGTCAGCACCCCAATAAGCTTTTCGTCATGGAAAAGCGGGAGCCCGATGCAGGCGTGCACATGCAGCTCCCCCTGGTGCTCTATCAACATCCCGTCATAGGGTCCGGCAATATGCTCTCCGTCGGGAACCTGACCGGTGTGCGGGAATTGCAGATCTCGTCAAAGCGCGGGTGCTCAGATACCGTAAACCGGCGGCCCAGCACATCCCGCGTCAGTCCCTGCTGGACAAGCGGGCGCAAAACCCCTTCTTCATGTTGCAGCAATACGATAGCATCACAGGCAATAACCGAGCGGATACTGCTCAGCAGCCGGGTCAGTCTGACATCCACAGTCAGGTTCTGGCTGAGCTCAGATGTCAGCTCAAGTAGTTGTTTTTGTGTCACAGATACAGTCATAGCGTTCCCTCAATTTTCAGGCAATCACACGCTCCATGTCTAAGAACTTCACCCAATGAAGAAATGCAGCAACTGTGTCAAATAGACTCATCTCACATGTTGTCAATTCGACCACATTCATTTCCCTCTTATTTTTCATCCAACTGTTTTAAAACAATATTTTCATATTGGTACAGTTCTGGCACTGGGTGACCTTGCGTGTAGTGAGGTTCACAATCAAGTAAGGTACCAACATGAAAAAAACGGACTTAATCAACAAAGAAAGAAAGGACACTTGAAAGGCGCGATTTCCTGAAAGTGGCAGCTACCTCTCTGGTAGCCGGCAGCTATCTGGTCGCAAAAGGTGCCCAGGCGACATCCGGTGGCCTGGAAGGCTTCACCGTCGGCACCAAAACCCAGGCAGATGCTCTGCCGCGGGTTAAGCAAAAATTGGTTCCACCCCCTTTCGTCCCTGAGCACGACCAGGTTGCCAAGGGCGGCCCGAAGCTCATTGAGGTTGAGCTGACCGTGGTTGAGCAGGAAATGGAAGTTGCCGACGGCGTGTACATGCAGGCAATGACCTTTAACGGCTCTATGCCCGGCCCGCTCATCATCTGCCATGAAGGTGACTATGTTGAGCTGACCCTGAAAAACCCGGCTACCAATACCATGGTTCACAACATCGACTTCCACGCATCAACCGGTGCACTGGGTGGCGGTGAACTGACCAATGTGGCCCCCGGCGAGCAGGTAAAACTGCGCTGGAAAGCCACCAAAGTCGGGACGTTCATCTACCACTGTGCCCTGGGGGTATGATGATCCCTTACCACGTCGTTGCCGGTATGAACGGCGCTGTCATGGTTCTGCCCCGTGACGGCCTGAAAGATCAAAAAGGCAATCCTGTACGATACGACCGCTGCTACTACGTCGGTGAGATGGACCTCTATCTCCCGTCTGACGGTAAAGGCGGCTACAAGCGATTCGGTTCAGCGGGTGAAGCCATGGGTGAAACCCTGGAGGTAATGAAAACCCTCACCCCGAGCCACATTGTCTTTAACGGTAAAGTCGGAGCCCTGACCGGCGAAAACGCGTTAAAGGCCAATGTGGGGGAAACCGTATTGTTCATCCACTCCCAGGCTAACCGCGACTCCCGTATCCACATCATTGGTGGTCACGGTGATTTGGTCTGGCACGGTGGCTCATTCAACGATACCCCGGCAACCAACCTGGAAACCTGGCCGGTGTTCGGTGGTGAAGCCTCTGCGGCGCTCTACACCTTCCTGCAACCGGGTATTTATGCCTACGTAAACCACAACCTCATCGAAGCAATCATGCTGGGTGCGGCCGGGCATATTTCTGTATCTGGCGAATGGGATAACGACCTGATGAAACAGGTTATGGAACCCTCTCCACTCGGGTAAGGAACAGCCATGACAAAAGACAGGTTCTCTTGTCTTCATGGCACCGCCGCCATCAGCCTGGTTCTCATGCTGATGGCGGCACCTGCTCATTCCGGTGGAACGCGGCATTGTCAGCCGGATAACCACTGGAACGAGAATATCCGTGACATGGACAGGATCCAGCAGGCATCACTGATTAATCAGGTTGGCGTTTTGACCAGCGACTGGTACCGGCGCGCACTCTCCCCGGGTAACTCACCACAAGGAGACGCGTTAACCCCTTACCCGGCTGAGATGACGGCACTTGATATTGCTTCTGCTGACATTCACCGCAACAGGGACGGAGGTATACGCATGTGCGTGGCACTGAATGCCCGTGTCAGCGGAAAGCCACAGCGCCTGGAAGAAACCTTTGTGTTCGGGACAGGGAGTTCCGCCATACACATTGTGGGCGTTGACCGGCAGGTACCCTGGGTCACCCTTGATAACCCAAACCAGGTTATTTCCACCGGGGCTGACGGCTACACCGCCAGGCTCGCGGCCTACCTGTGGCTGGCTCAGCTTAACCGGATTGAAATCACCGGAGCCGTTCCGCAGCTCACTCTCAGCGGGGATTCAGCGCATCTTGTCAGCGGGGTTCAACGCCAGCTGGGTGACTCAGGCTGGATGATCCGGGAGATCCGGCACAGCAAGCAGCCGGATGGGAAAATGACAGTGGAAGTGTCGGTTGAGTGGAAAGGTTTACGGCCCGATGGCCGGTATACCCTGCAGCCTTTCGCCACACCCTGAGCGTTGACACCACCGATCTTGAGCCCGCCAACATCCTGAAAATTCTGAGCGTGAATGAAGACATCCTTCTGCAGTGCTGTTCCTTGGGAGAAATTATTATGCTGACACCTTTAAGCACCAACCAACCGTTTAACCTGTCACGCCCATCCGGATGAGTGCATTGCCCATTGCAATGCTGGTGTTCCTTGCCTTGTGGCTGGCTCCGCTTTCCAAGGCGAAAGCCGAACCTTTACCTGTATTAAGCGGCATCGGCGGCGAGTTCACCGCCCAAGGGTCTGATGGCACACCGGTATCCCTTTCCGAATACAAAGGCAAAGCGGTGATGCTGGCATTTGGCTACACCAACTGCGCGGATGTCTGCCCGCTGACACTGGGTTACCTCAACAGTGTTTACGGCCAGCTGAGCAAAGACGAGCAACAGACCACCCAGGTGCTTTTTGTCACCGTCGACCCGGAATATGACACCGCCGAGCAGATGCGCGCTTTCCTTGGCCACTTCAACAAGGACTTTGTCGGCGTAACCGGCAGCCGGGAAGAGATAGACAACATCGTCGCCCTTTACCGCACCCGGTACAGTCCGCTGACCGATATGGATGTGGATACCCAATACGTCCGCAAGGTACACCAGAAAGAGGGTATAAAGGGCAAAGACAGCGGGCGCCTGTATAACCACTCTGTCGCTATCTACCTTATCGACAAACGAAATGAAACCCGGACGCTGGCTTACACAGGCACACCAGCCGGTGAAACCGTACAGGCGTTGCGAAGCCTAATCCGGGAGACCGACAGGCCGGACGTATTGCCTGTTGCCCACAACATGCCAAAAGACCCGGATGAGCTCGGAACCAATGCCATGCATATTGCGTTTTCTATCCGGCGTCTGCAACGGCCACTTCCCCAACCGGCGGCTTCGGCTTTATCCACAACATGGGAAAAAGCGGGGATGTATTGATGGGCGTGAGTTCACCCCTTATCGACAGGGTTGAAGTTCACCAAACTCTGGTCAAAGACGGCGTTGCCAAAATGATCCCCCTTTCCAGTTTGGGTATCCCGGCGCAGAGCAAGGTGGAATTTGCCCATATGGGCCTTCACCTGATGTTTTGGGGAAACCTCGCCAAACCCGGCACCAAAGTACCCCTGACCCTGCATTTCGCCAATGCCGGTGACATCGATATCACGGCCGAGGTTCATCCCCCGGACGATGAAACATGATGGTAAAGCACACGGCGGGATGAAACACGACAGCGGAGACCATGCCGGGCACCACTGAATTTAACCAAACAAGCAGAAAACCGGCGGTGGGGTTTAGCCATTTGTCATGGCCCTGCCGACCACAACCAAATAACACACTTAGGGATTGAGTATGAGCAGAATCCAAAGGATCGGGCTCGGTCAGCCGTACCCGACGCACCGCGCTGCCCCACTCCCCTCACATTTGAGAGAGGAGATTTGATATGGGACTGGCAATGGCATTTTTTGTTTCAGCGTGCTTTCTGATTTCAGTTTGCGCCCTGTACGCTTTTATCTGGTCGATTGGCAATGAAAGCCAGGAAGATCATACGCCCCGCGCCGATATGATATTCGACAAGGGTGAACTGGGCCGGGTGGAAGACCCCGCCCTTGATGACAAAACCACATCTGAGATCAGTAAAGCTGCCGATCTTCGCAGCAGCGAAGATATCCGGGAACGCATTTTGTTCGACACATCTTCCCGCCTCCCGGTACTGGCGTTTATCTCATCGGCTCTTTTCTGGCTGGTGATAGGTTCCCTTGCCGGATTGTTGGCATCGTTTAAGCTCCATATGCCGGACCTCTGGACCGGAGCCGCCGAGCTGACATTCGGCCGGGTTCGCCCGGTACACCTTAACGCCGTCGCGTATGGCTGGGGTTCCATGGCCGGCATCGGGATAGTGCTGTGGCTGTTGCCACGGATCCTGAAAACCCCGCTGGTTGGCAGTAAATTTGCCGTTGCCAGTGCAGCGGTGTGGAACCTGGCCCTGACTATCGGCCTGACCCAGCTTTTACTTGGCATGACCGACGGCAAGGAGTTCCTTGAGATTCCGTGGACCACGGACATCCTTTTTGTCCTTGGTGGCGGGCTGGCAGCCGTTCCCCTGTTCCTGACCCTGCTGAACAAAAAGGCCGGGCACATCTATGTTTCCGGCTGGTATTTCAGTGCGGCGCTGGTGTGGTTCCCGCTGTTGTTCCTGATGGGTAACATGCCAGGGCTTTTCTACGGGGCAGAGCAGGCCATCCTCAACTGGTGGTTCGGCCATAACGTGCTGGGACTTTGGGTCACCCCGATTGCCGTTGGTACGGCATACTACTTTATCCCGAAAATTCTCGGGGTACCGGTGCACTCTTACCGCTTGTCGCTGATTGGTTTTTGGTCGCTGGCGTTGTTCTACAGTCAGGTCGGCGTCCATCACCTGATTGGCGGGCCGGTGCCTTACTGGTTGCAAACCCTGTCTATCGTCCAGAGCGTGATGATGATCGTGCCGGTGGCAGCATTTACCTTCAATATGTTCACCATTACCCGGAAGAACTTTGGGATCATGAAGAGCTCCTTCACCCTCCGTTTTATCCTGATAGGCGCAGTGTGTTATCTGCTCTCTTCCGTGCAGGGTTCACTTGAAGCCGTCCGTGCCATGAACTATCTGGTGCATTTTACCCACTATACAGTCGCACACGCCCACCTTGGCCTTTACAGCTTTTTCACCATGATCCTGTTCGGTGCCATTTACTTTGTTGTCCCACGGGCAACCGGCGTGAACTGGGTGCGCCCGAAGCTTATCAGCCTCCACTTCTGGTTGGTGTTTATCGGGATGCTGATTTACATCGTATTCCTCACCATCGGCGGCATTGTCCAGGGGCTGGCGCTGCAGGACCCGAATATCCCGTTCGGTGAATCCACCGCAGTCAGCCTGCCATACCTCGAGTGGCGAAGTGTTGGCGGCACCCTAATGACCTTTGGCCACCTGGTGATTGCCTATCACCTCTATATCCATCTTCGCCATGTTAAACGCCTGAAGTTTTCCAATGTACCAACGCCACAACGTAAGGAGGTGACATCATGAACCGCGCCGTCGCCATTATGGCCGGAGGACTCACCATACTGCTTCTGGCCTTTATCATCCTGGTGATGATCCCCTCGGTAAATGTTGCCGGGGACCCGCCACCCAAAGGCTGAAACCCTATACCGAGCAGGAAATGCGCGGCCGTGAAGTCTACATTGCCAACGGTTGCCTTTACTGCCACTCCCAGCAGGTGCGGGACAACATCTGGTCAACCGATGAGGCCCGCGGCTGGGGCCGCCCGTCGGTATCCGGTGACTACTACTATGACAACCCACACCTGCTCGGCACCATGCGTACCGGGCCTGACCTTATCAATGTCGGTGTCCGCCAGCCAGTGACACCTGGCACCTGATTCACCTTTACCAGCCAAGGGCGGTAGTGGCGGACAGCATCATGCCGGGTTACCCATACCTCTTTGACAAGGTCAACAGCGCCAAAGACGGCGATGTAACAGTCAACCTGCCACCGCAGTTTGCGCCGGACGGAAAGACGGTTGTTGCCACGCAGGAAGCCCTGGATCTGGTGGCTTACCTCAAGTCACTCAAACGCGATTACCCCCTTGAGAAGGAGCTCAAATAATGAACCAATTGCCACAATTTAATGAACTCGGGGAACCCAGCGAACAGGACAACCCGGTACCACTGGTCATCATCCTGTTGATTGCCTCTCTGGTAGTCTGGGGGGCCATGTATATCTTCAATGTCAGCCTTTACATTGAGGATAAAGTTTCCGCCCGGGTAGTGAACTACGGTACTGTCCAGCAGGAACCGGCTTCTGCCCCCGCTCCGGCACCGGCCAAGGAAACCCCGGCAGCCTCCCCTTCCGGCGGCGGTGAGGGTGCAGGTGGCGCGGTGACTGCCAACGGCAAATCTGTTTATGCCGGGAAGTGTGCTGCGTGTCACCAGGCTACCGGTAAAGGCCTGCCCGGTGTTTTCCCTCCGCTTGACGGCTCTGAGTGGGTGACGACAGATAACATTGATATCCCGCTTCAGATTGTCCTTCATGGCATCAAGGGCTCCATCATGGTGAACGGCACCAAGTACAGCGGTGCCATGCCGGCCTTTGCTCCAACCTGTCTGATGACGAGGCGGCTGCGGTGGTCAACTACATCCGCACAAGCTGGTCAAACAGTGCGACTGAGCCACGCTGGCAGATGCGAAAAAGGCCAGGGATGCACGCTCTTCAACGTTTGCCGGGGGTGATGACATCAACAGCGCCTTCGGCACTGCGCTGAAGTAACGAGAGCCCCATGGCGCGCGCGCAGCCAACCATTCGTCAGGTGTTCTGGGTAACCGGGATGACCTGTGCAAGCTGTGCGCGTTTTCTCGCCGAACGACTTTCTGAGGTACCCGGGGTGCGCACGGCCCGGGTCAATTTTGAGGGCAGTTATGCCTGGTCGATGCCGACGACAACAGCCGGGTGTTGAAGGATGTTGTCCGGCAAGCCAACAAGGTCGGGTACCAGCTTTCCAGCGAAGGGATTGACGCCCGGCGGGATGCCCTGCAACGGCAAAACCGAAAGCTCGGCGCAACGCTTATCCTGGCAGCCATTTTCACCATGTGGTCAATGCTGGCTGCCGTTATCACCTATATCAACACACCGGCTGAAATCGGGACTGCCATTTTTCACACTCTTACACTGGTCTCCGGTATCTTTTCCATTCCGGTGGTCTGGCTGCTCTCCATGCATGTGCAGAAAATGGCATGGCAGGCACTCCGGCACGGAAGGTTTAACCTCGATGCCATGGTGCTCACAGGCTCATGGTCAGCATTTATCATCTCCGCCTTTTTCTGGTGGCAAGGCAGTGAAAATGTGTACTTTGATACCGCAGCCATGCTGATGTTTATCCAGCTTGGCGGCAAATATATCGATGCACAGCTTAAAGCTACCAGCCTCGATAACCTCGGGGAAATCGTGGGCAGTGAACCGGTCGCGGAACGCATAGATAAAAGCGGATTTACTGAACTGGTCAGCGTCTCCGCCTTAAAAGCCGGCAACCGGATCCGGCTGTACCGGGGAGACAGGCTGTACGTAGACGGCGTGCTCGACACCCCGAATGCAGCGTTGGACATCAGCATGACCACAGGGGAAAGCGCCCCGGTTGCGGTTTCCCGTGGCGAATTAATGAAAGCCGGTTGCCTGAATATCGGTAATACATTTGAGCTGGTCGTTCTGAAAACCAGCGGGGAAACCTCGGCAGACCTTCAACTGCTCGAAGTGCTGTCAAACCGGGCTGAAAAGCCCCATGCGCAAATGCTCGCTGACAGGATAGCAGCCGGTTTTTCTAACCTTATCGTGATGCTTACGGCGGTGTTTGCCATTTACCTGCTGTTTAACGGCGAATCGGCCGGTGAGGTATTAAAACGCGCCCTGGCTATGATGGTCATCGCCTGCCCCTGCGCCCTCACGCTGGCTATCCCGCTCGCTTCGCAGGCCATTCAGGACCGGGCGCTTAAAAATGGTGTTCTTCTTAACAACGTGTGGGCTCTGTACCGGGCCGCGTCGGCCACCAATATCCTGTTTGATAAAACCGGTACGCTGACCAAAGGTTCGCCGCAAGTCAAAAACCTGTTTCCAGCTCACAATGTGCTGTCTGGCGATCTTCTGAGCCAGGCCGCTGCCGTCGCGGCCCATACTCCCCACCTCTATGCGGATGCCATCTTGCGTCACGCCAGGTCTATCTCACCATCTCAACTTTCCCGCTATAACCGGGAACGGGACCAAATGGGTCGAGAAGCAGGGAGAATCGAGGAACACTGCGGCAAAGGGGTGACCTGGTACAGTGCAGACGGAAAAATGCACCTGGCAATGGGGTCGCTCCGGTTCCTCAGGGAGCTTGATATCCGGGACGTTCCGACGTATTCCGCATCCGGTTGTTACATCGCTTACCGGGGACGCTATTCCGGGTTTATTGAAATTGCCGATCCGCTTCGGGAAGAAGCGCCGGACATCATTGCGGATCTGCGCAGCCACTATAATCTGGCGATGCTGAGTGGCGACAAACAGGAAGTTTGCGAACAGATATCAGACACACTGGGGCTGTCGCCGTTTTCTGTCAGTGCCTGCCGGAAGACAAGCAGGGGCTGGTCAACCGTTACCAGTCTGACGGCCCGGTTATATTTGTCGGGGATGGATTGAACGACAACCTTGCCCTGACTCAGTCCGATTTTGGCATCGCCTGTAAAAAAGCCGCCAAACTGACGCAATCCTGTGCAGATGCAGTGATCGTGCAGCCCGGGATCTCTCCCTTACCCCGGTTACTCGCATTGGCGGATCGCTTCCGGGCGCTGGTCCGGCGGAATCTGGTGTTTGCCCTGATTTACAATGTGGTTGCCCTTCCCGTGGCGGCTTCTGGCATGGTTTCCCCCTTGCTGGCTATCGGCGCTATGCTGCTCAGTTCCGGCTCGATTGCCCTTAATACCTGGCTGATGAGCAACAACCCCCTCACGCGTTCAGAAGACGGTTCGTTCCCGTCTTAAAATAGTATCCCCATAGGCCTGTTTCCCGCTGAATTCTCGATGAAAATCATGCGATACAGGCCTTTTCCCTCTTTCGTTTAATACCGTTTCATATCATGCGCTTGACCGTGAATTAGCAAGCCCTGTAACACGTTAACTGTGCTTTACATCATACAACTGCCTTCTCTCATCAATATCAAGACAGCCTAGCCTGACCTGTCGGCTATGCTTTGATCGTCTTGGTGATACAAATAAATTAATTTCTATTATTCAAAGGGTTGCATTATGCGTGAGCAAGACACTGTCGAAGCAGATGAAAAATCGGGATACGAATGGCGGGCGTTTCTGTTTATCGCAGTCGTTCTGTTTCCTGTACTGAGCGTCGCCCTGATTGGCGGATACGGCTTTGTCGTCTGGATGCTACAGGTATTTTTCTTTGGCCCCCCGGGCCACGGTTAATTTCCCGGCAAACCTGTGTCTCTGATCTTAAAGGGTAATCAATCATGAAATTCAAAATCAAAAAGCTCTGGGCGACATTCTGGCGTCCGGCTACGCACATCAGCCTTGGGGTGTTGGCACTCGGCGGCTTTATTGCCGGGGTAATTTTCTGGGGAGGGTTCAACACCGCCCTTGAAATGACTAACACCGAGAAATTCTGCATCAGTTGCCACCAAATGCGTGACAACGTCTACCAGGAGCTTCAGGGAACCGTGCACTGGACCAACAATGCCGGTGTGCGCGCCACCTGCCCGGACTGCCACGTCCCCCACAAATGGACAGACAAAATCGCCCGTAAAATGCAAGCCAGTAAAGAAGTGTGGGCCGCCATTTTCGGGACCATCGACACCCGCGAACTCTTTCTTGAGCACCGTCTGACCCTGGCTCAGCACGAGTGGCGGCGCTTCTCAGCCAACGGCTCCCTTGAATGTAAACAGTGTCACCAATACGACAGTATGAAATGGGATGAAATGTCCCCGGCGGCCCGGTTCCAGATGAAACAGGCGGCCGAGAAAGACCAGAGCTGTATTGATTGCCACAAAGGCATTGCCCACCACCTGCCGGAAAATATGGATTCCTCCGGCGGCATGATCGGCAAGCTTCAGGAACAGGCCGGTTCAACCAATTATGATCAGGGTGCGACGCTTTACGCCGTCCGCCACCTCCCCCTTTACGAAACCGACAACCTGATGAAAGAAGCCGGCGTGCTCAACCCCGCAACGGAAGTCACCGTGCTGGTGGATGAAGGCAGCGCAATCCAGGTCAAATTGCTGGGCTGGCGCAAGGCAAAAGGCTTTGGCCGGGTAATCGATACTGACTTTGGCCTCAACATCGGCAGTGCCGCGCTTTCCAAAGAGGTCTCACAGAACGACCAGTTCGTGAAAACCTTTGAAACCAAGGAAGACGACCTGACCGGCCTGCCATGGCAACGGGTAGAGGTTGACGTGTGGATGCGCAAGGAAGACATGCTCAACAGCATCGAGCCTATCTGGAGTGAAGCGAAACAGGCTTACCAGACCAACTGCAGCGTCTGCCACACCCAGCCGGCGGAGAACCACTTTGACGCCAACACCTGGCCGGGAATGTTCGACGGCATGATGGCGTTTGTGAACTTCGACCATGATACCAAGACCTTAGTGCTCAAGTACCTGCAGATGCACTCGTCTGACTTTGACAAGAGCCACTAACTGACAGGAGCACAATCATGACCATGAACCGAAGAACGTTTTTAAAGGGATTGATGGGGGCCAGTGCTGCGTCTGTTGTCGGGCCCAGCCTGCTCACTGCCACCCAAGCCTTCGCCGCAGCAGAAGAAACTGACGGCGTATGGAAAACCCAGGGCTCCCACTGGGGGGCTTTCCGGGCCCGGATCTGGGCAGGTAAAGTCCAGGAGATCAAACCCCTTGAGATGGATCCGGCCCCGACCGATATGCTCAATGGCATCAAGGGCATCATTTACAGTTCGTCCCGGGTTCGCTACCCAATGGTGCGGCTGGACTGGCTGAAAAACCACAAATACGCGGCAGACACCCGGGGTAACAATCGCTATGTGCGAGTAACCTGGGACGAAGCGCTGGATCTTTTTTACCGCGAACTGGAATACGTGCAGAAAAACTTCGGCCCGTCCGGCCTGTTCGCCGGGCAAACCGGCTGGCGCCAGACCGGCCAGTTCCAGAGCTGCGGAAACCATATGCAGCGCGCAATTGCCATGCACGGGCACTCGGTAACCAAGGTGGGCGACTATTCCACCGGTGCCGGGCAGACTATCCTCCCGTATGTCATCGGTTCTACCGAGGTGTATGCCCAGGGAACATCCTGGACAGAAATCCTGGAGCACACAGACAACCTGATTTTCTGGGCGTCGGATCCGGTGAAAAACCTGCAGGTGGGCTGGAACTGTGAACCTCACCAGTCATTGCCCTATTTTGAGGAACTGAAGAAGAAAATCGCTGACGGCAGCCTCAATGTCATCGCGGTTGACCCGGTTCGCTCCAAAACCCTCAACCACATCAACTGCAAACACAGGTACGTCAACCCACAAACCGACGTGCCCTTTATGCTGGGTATCGCCCACACCCTGTACAAGGAAAACCTCTACGATCAGAAGTTCCTCGATACCTATTGCCTTGGCTTCAAGGACTTCCTCCCCTACCTGCTGGGTACCGGTGAGGATAAAACCGAGAAAACCCCGGAATGGGCAGAAGCAATCTGCGGCGTGAAGGCAGATGAAATCCGGGAGTTTGCCCGGATGCTTGCCAAGGGCAGAACCCAGTTTATGTTCGGCTGGGCAATCCAGCGCCAGCAACATGGCGAACAGCCTTACTGGATGGGGGTTCTTCTGGCCTCCATGCTCGGCATGGTGGGCCTTCCCGGTGGTGGGGTATCTTATTCGCATCACTACAGTTCGATTGGTGTCCCGTCTTCCGGTTTCTCCGGCCCCGGCGGTTTTCCCCGCAACCCGGATCGAGGCCAGGAACCGAAATGGACCAGCACAGATTACCGCGGCGCCAGTAAAACCATCCCGGTGGCGCGCTGGATTGATATGCTGTTAAACCCCGGCGGAAGATCCAGGCAAACGGCGCAGAAGTGACCTTCCCGGATGTGAAGATGCTGGTGATCAGTGGGTGTAACCCCTGGCACCACCATCAGGATCGCAACCGGATGAAGCGCGCTTTTAAAAAGCTGCACACGGTGGTAACAATCGACTTTTCCTGGACGGCGACCTGCCGCTTCTCAGACATTGTGCTTCCGGCCTGCACCCAATGGGAGCGTGACGACATAGACCTGTACGGCTCATATTCCGCTCGGGGTATCGTCGCCATGCACAAGCTGGTCGACCCGCTTTACCACTCCAAAACCGATTTCCAGATCTTTTCTGAGCTTTGCCGGCGCTGGGATAAGGAAGCAGAGTACACCCAGAGCAAAACTGAGCGTCAGTGGATCATGGAGCTGTACAACAACTGCCGCGAAGCCAACAAAAACTCCCACCCTCTGCCGGAATTTGAAGAATTCTGGGCCAAAGGCATTATCGACTTCCCTCAGGGCAAACCCTGGGTACGCCATGCCGCTTTCCGGGAAGATCCGGAAATTAACGCACTGGGTACCCCTTCCGGATTTATCGAACTGTACAGTCGCAAGATTGCCCGGTACGGATACAAACACTGCCAGGGGCACCCGATGTGGTTTGAAAAAGCCGAGCGCTCCCACGGCGGACCGGGCTCAGACAAGTTCCCATTCTGGCTCCAGTCATGCCACCCGGATCAGCGTCTGCACTCCCAGATGTGTGATTCTGACTACCGGGAAACTTACACGGTACAAGGGCGCGAGCCGGTGTATATCAACCCGGAAGATGCGAAGAAAAAAGGTATCAAGGACGGGGATCTGGTGCGGGTATTCAATGACCGCGGCCAATTGCTTGCCGGGGCGAAACTGTCCGATAACTACCCAAGCGGTGTTATCCGGATTTACGAAGGGGCCTGGTATGGCCCGACCGGGCCGGAGATTGGCGCTATCGATACCTATGGCGACCCCAACACGGTGACCCTGGATGTACCAACCTCTGAGCTTGCCAATGCCACCAGCGCCAACACCTGTATTGTAGACATCGAGAAATACACCGGTGAAGCACCGCCGGTGACCGCCTTCGGCGGACCAATATTTGTCGCTTAGCGCTTTCTTGTCTCAGAGCGGCTCAATCGCTCGGAGGGAGAGCGTGCGACATAAAGGCTCAGCCTTTGCAGCCTTACACAGACACACTTTCTGACAAACGGCACCTCCGGGTGCCGTAATTTTTTTCTCACGGCGCGGTCTTAATCATTAGAGGGATACTTTACGTATTGCTAAAATAACAATATTGCGTAGGACGGAGGCGTTATGTTTGACTGGGTCACAGAGCATGAAATGGCACTCAGGCTGGGCATGTTTTTCGGTATCTTTTTTATTATGGCCCTGTTTGAGGGCGTGGCTCCCCGCCGCCCGCTCACCGCACCCAAATGGTTTCGCTGGCTGAATAACCTGACGCTGGTTGGCCTTAATGCCTTTGTGGTCAGGCTGGTTTTCCCCACAGCGCTGGCCGGGGTTGCCATGTTCCTTGCCGACAACCGGGTCGGGGGTTTCAATGTGCTTGATGCGCCGCTGTGGCTCAGCGTTCCCCTTAGTCTTATCATCCTTGACGGCGTTATCTGGCTCCAGCACAAAACCTTCCATGAAGTCCCTATTTTGTGGCGTCTCCACCGGGTGCACCATGCCGACCCGGATATCGATGTGACCACAGGCTCCCGGTTTCATCCTTTGGAGATCCTTATCTCTATGGTGATTAAAGTGGTTGCGGTTACCGCGCTCGGAGCACCGGCCGTTGCTGTGGTCCTGTTTGAAATAATGCTTAACGCGCTGGCGATGTTTAACCACAGCAATGTGAGGCTGCCATCCGCCGTTGACCGCATCGTGCGGTTTCTTGTTGTCACCCCGGATATGCACCGCATCCACCACTCAGTGATTCCGGCTGAGTACAACACGAACTACGGCTTTAACCTTGCGCTGTGGGATCGCTGGTTCGGCACCTACACGGAAAAGCCCCGGCACGGACACCTGGGGATGGAAATCGGGCTCAAAGGCTGCCAACCGGCACAGGCAACAAACGTGGCATCCATGCTGAAAATGCCGTTTTCAACCCAAACACATTAAAGCCGCCTGCTGTCAGCCCTGCTCTGGTGAGAGCGTCATGCTCTCGCGGATACGGGCTCTTTCTTCTCGCCAGTCAAAATACAGCCGGAATCCCTGGACAATACACGCGGCAAGGGAACCCACGGCCAAAAGGTAAACCGGAACCTCAACCAACTCATAACCATGTCGGTAGGTAAAAAGGCTTATCGCATTCCCGGCGAGCATCAGAAGCAAAACAGCCTTGACCCAACGTCTGTCCGACCAGCTAACAAACTGCATCCGTTTACCCGCGGCCCAGGCCAGCATCAGCCCGGCGGCCACACCCACCAGCACATCCGTTGGCCAGTGAATTCCCACCGCTATCCGTGAAACGGCGACCAATAGTGCCGCCGCCAAAAGCCAGTTACCAAACCTCTGCGGTAATACCGCCCGCCACAGCATAGCGGTTGCCACGGCCGTAGCAGCATGGCCGGAGGGGAAGGTATTTCCGGTGTAAGGTTTGCCAATCAGATTGAAGGTATCCAGAGCAAGCACGCCCGGCGGCCGCGGCCAGTCTGTCAGCCCCTTGATCCCGTGGATAACCAGAAGCGCCATGACCGTCAGGCACAGAGCCACCACCATAAGCCGGTGGTGACGGAAAAACACAAACGGGAAAATGGCGAATACAATCATGCCATCACCCATCAGGGTTACCATGGACCAAAAGGTGTCCGGCAGGATACTTGCCACACGGTTGATTGCCAGAAACAAGGGTTGGTCGAGTTTGAACAGGGCAATCAGCCCCGCAACCTGCACCAGAATCCAGGCTCTTGATCCCCAGAGCGGCACAGGTTTCATGTACGGTGAACTTGCATTAAACATACGCGCAAAGTCCGAATTGGTTGGTTATTTCGCTTCAAACAGGGACACCGTCCCTTGCTGAAACACCAGTCGTTCGATCTCAAATCGCTCCAGCTTGTCCGTTCTGGTGAACACCCACTCGCCGGTTTTAGGCGGGCGCTTTTCTGTCACCGAGCCGAGGTAAACGGAAAAACTGGGCATATTGACGGCGGCAGTCACGACCTCTTTTCCCGCTTCACGGGCAAAGAGCGCAGCCTGTTTCACCGGCTTTTGCTGGGCTTCGGCCAGCACGGGGACCACGGTGGTCAGAATGCAAAATGCCGACAGTGTGCCGATTAAAAGCGGCCCGTAAGGCCTCAGCACATTCCCGCCGACAAGGAATAAAACACAGATACCCAGCACAAACTGAACAATCACAAAGTAGGTTGAAGAGAAGGCATCAATGGCACCGAGCATCACCAGGCGGGCATAGTCCTGTGCGGTGGCAACCATAGATTCAAGGACGAAGGGCAACACCATCAGCAGCACGGCAAACACCAAAAGGGGAATGACCAGCATCAGGCGGTTATGCACCAGCCGCAGGTAATTGGCCATCAACAACCAAAGCGGAGGCATGCCGTACAGAAGGTAGTGGGGAAGCTGGGTGTCAGAGAGGGAAAAAACAGCGAAGGTCACAACAAACCAAATCAACAGGAAACGGCCCACCGGCTTTTTCCACCAATGCTGCCATTTATAGAGCACGGCCAGCAAAACCCCGGTAAATGGCAGGGCGATATAAAGCAGGACAGGAAGGTAATACAGCAAGCTTCCACCATGCCCTTCCATGGTATCGGTAAACCGGCTGAGGTTATGCCCAAGGAAAAAGCCATCGACAAATGCCTGCCCCTGCGCGTTGTAGACCAGGAAATACCAAGGGGCTGCGATCAGAAAAAACACCAGCCAGCCCGGCAGGAAAACCAGTGCCCGGCCTGTATCTCGCCACCTTCCTGATGAAAGAGCAAAAAGCATCAGGGTGAAAAAAGGTATCACCATCGCAACCGGCCCTTTGGCAAGAAAACCTATTCCCATCCATAAATAGGTCATGGTTGCCCGTTTGGCAGAAGGTTGGTCGAGGTAGCGCCACACTGACAGGCAGGTCAGGGTCAGAAACAGGTTCAGCAGCGCATCTGCCGTTGCAGCCCGGGCAATGACCAGGGTCATCAGCGAACAACTGGCCACCGTTACCGCTAGCCACTCTGAACCGGGGAAGTAACGCTTGGCAAAGTCATACAACACCACCATCCAGCCCGTTGCCGCAAGAGCTGAAGGAAGGCGAAGGGACCATTCATTGGTGCCAAAAATTGCCGTGGTTACCAACTGACACCAATAGATAAGAATAGGTTTGTCGAAGCGCGGTTCGCCGTAGAGCCAAGGCGTTATCCAGTCACCGCGGATGCGCATCTCCATGGTGGCCGCAGAAAACGCCCCCTCGTCCAGGTCGAACAATGGGAAGCTGCCGAGACCGACATAAAACGCCAACAAAATGAGAAAGCTGAGAATAAGCGTCTGGGCTTTCGTATTCATTGGCGTGGTCATTTACGCATCCTCGCCTGACAGTTTTTTCCCGCCGGGTGCGGGGTACTCACAGGCCTGATAGGCCTTGCGGCTCGACGATTCGTAATAAACCCGGCTTAACATCTCTGCCACCACCCCGGTTGTCATCAACTGGATAGCAGCAAGCACCAGCATCACACCGACAATCAGCATCGGTCGCTGGCCGATATCCTGGTCAAACAGGAATTTCTGGATCGCCAGCCAGCCCAGCATTCCGCCGCCAAGCGCGCCAAGTATCATGCCCACTGAACCGAAAAAATGCGCCGGACGGGCACGAAAGCGCATAAAAAAGACCACAGAAAGCAGGTCGATAAGTACCCGGATAACCCTGGAAATACCGTACTTTGACTCACCGTGAGTACGCGCATGGTGTTTCACCGGCACCTCACTAATGCGGTGTTTCGGCACATGGCAAGCCACCCAGGCAGGAATAAACCGGTGCATTTCACCGTAAAGCTTCACCTGCTTAATCACGCTGGCGCGGTACACCTTGAGTGAACAACCGTAATCATGGAGCCTGACGCCGGTCACCTTGCCTATCAGGCGGTTGGCTATCTTTGACGGAATTTTCCGCAGAATCAGCTTGTCCTTGCGGTCTTTTCGCCACCCCACCACCAAATCGAGGTCATCACGAATAAGGGTTTCCACCATCATCGGGATATCTTCTGGGTCATTTTGCAAATCGCCATCCAGCGTCACGACCACACCGCCCAACGCGGCATCAATACCTGCCTGCATCGCGGCGGTCTGGCCGAAGTTACGCTGGAGATCCAAAACGCGTAGGGGGAGCTGAGACACCTGTTGGGCTTCAAGCAATTTCTGCAAAGTGTTGTCATCGCTGCCATCATTAACAGCAATGATCTCAACCTCGTAGCTGTGGAGGGCAGATACTGCATTGATTCTCTCAATCATTGCAGCCGCATTGTCCTCTTCGTTATAGAAGGGCAATACAATACTGACGGAATGAAGGGATAAACCGGTTTGCGTTGACGGGGAATCGTGGCACACACTCACAGCGGGAGAGGGTTGTGTTGCGATTGTCATTTTTTCGCCTTCCATAGCGTATTTCTACAACTGAACGCTTGTCTGTAACACAAGGTTTTTATGGTAGAAATAATGGATGACATTTTGGGTATGGATTTGTTACATCAATGAGACATCTATCAGTAACACTTTTCGCACTGCTTCTGTTTGCCCTTGCCATTGACTGGCTGATCGGCTGGCAGGCAGTTGCCGATGTGCTGAGTGCCCTGACGCCAACCCTGATTGCCATCATGGCAGTGTCGATTGTTACCTCTTACGGTTTGCGCGCCTGGCGGCTTTACAGTGAGCTGCACCGGCGCGGCTTCCGCGCATCGTTAACAGAAACGCTGGAGATCATCGTTTACAACACAGCGCTGAATAACCTGCTTCCCGCCCGAACCGGCGAGGCTTCCTTCCCCATTTTACTCAACCGCCGGTTTGGCATCAGTGGCTTCGACGGCAGTGGATTGCTGTTACTTTTCCGGCTGGGAGATTTGGCGGCCCTCTGCCTGTTAGGCACCATTGCACTTGCGTGGTCACCGCTTGGTGTGTCATGGCTTGCAGCTTCAATGTTTGCCTTACCGGCCCTCGGCCTTGCTTTCCTCGCCCTGTTTCAGCACCCGGTACAAAAGTGGGTTAAGGCGCGCCCTGCGTTGCCCGGTTTTATCAGAAAGACAGTAAACGGCCTTACCTGGTCATTTCCCTCGGGTGCCGGACACTGGCTGTCATTCCTGGCGCAGACAATCCTCATATGGGTGCTCAAACTCGCCGGCCTTATCCTGGCCGTCGCCGTCATGACAGAGAGCCCATTGCTGATAGCGATGCTCGGTGTTGTCGGGGGGGAACTGGCATCGGCCATGCCGTTTAACTTACCGGGAAACCTGGGCGCCTACCAGGCCGGGTATGCTCTGACCGCACTAGCCGGTGCTGACCCGACACTGATAACGTCTCTGTCAGCGCAAGCATTGCCATACACGTTACCCTGGTTGGGGTCAGTCTTATTCTGGTTATCATATTAAAGACAGCAAACGAACAAATTCGTAACAAAAATTCGGTATAACTGACTTATTTATCAGTTAATGTGCCCGTCAAATGTGAATTGTCGCAAAACAGCGTCACCCAGCAGCAAACAGGCCGATGGAATCACAACCGAAGATGTCAGAACCAAATATCACTGCCCCTACCGAAACACGATTTACATCCCTCCCGTTTGTATTACTGACCCTGTTGTTTTCGCTGACAGTCTACCGACTGTGGGTTATTGACACCTCCACGCTTGCGCTTCACGTTGATGAGCCTATTACTGGCTTTGGGCTCAGCAACCGGCCTGGGGCTATTATTCCAAGCCTCCGGGTATCGCATTCCTGATTGGCCTTTCAACATTTTTGGGCGGTGACAGCCAGATTGTGGTGAAAGGTGCCTCCGCACTGATTTATGCTCTGTCCACCTTGGTTGTTTACCTGTTGGCAAAGCGACTCCACAACGCTGACACCGCCTGCTGGGCCTCGGTACTGTTTGCCACACTTCCCGCCGTAAGCCTCTCGGCACTCATTATCTCGACCGATGTGCTGCTTATTCTTTTTTGGAGCCTGGCACTGCTTTACTACCTCAAAGCACTGGAATCAGACTCGTGGTTCGACTGGGTGATGTTGGGGCTTGTCTGCGGCGCCGGGCTCCTGAGCAAATACACCATGGTGTTGTTCTCGCTTTGCGTCCTTTTACACCTGATTTTGTCCGGGCAATGGCGGCAGCTTGCTTCACCCAAATTCTGGTTTGCTGTTTCCATCGCCGTGTTGGTGTTCGTCCCTAACATCATCTGGAACATCGAAAATCAATTCCCGACTCTCGAACACACCGTTGAAATTTCAGGGGCGGCTGAAAAACCTATCAGGGTGATGAAAGGGGTGAACTTCATACTGGAGCAGGCCGCCTTGCTTGGCCCGGTTATCTACCTTGGCGTTATCGCATGGTTTATCCGTCTCACCCGTCGTGACCGGTGGCCTTTCCATCTGGCGTTTACCCTGCCATTCCTGTTTGTCATCGCCGGTTTTGCCATGTTCGGGAAAGCCAATGCCAATTGGGCAGCGCCTGTCATTGTCTGTGCCACTATCGCCTGTACTCATATGTGGCTAAACAAAGGCAAGTTCTGGATACCGGTAGCCCTTGGTCTGAACCTCCTGCTCGCCATCGGGCTTTACCATTTCGACAACTGGGCACCGAAAGTGGGGGCGCAATTCGAGCTCAATTATAAAGATCCGTTCAAACGGGTACGCGGCTGGAATGAATGGGCTCTGTCCGTTGAGGGGCAACGGCATGATATTCCCCGCGATATTTGCTACCTCTCGTCAAGCCGCTCTGCACTTTCACACCTTGGCTGGCAACTTCGCAGCAGCTATCCGTGCCTTGTGAGCTGGTTTCCGGGGCCTTCTGTAAAAAGCCAGTTTGATCTCTGGTCCCCCCTGAAAGATGAGCAAAAAGGCGCTTTTGTGTTGGTTGAACGCGCTGGCAAAAACATTGCTGAACACTTTGAACAGGCCAGATTGTTGGGCGAGGCAATCCGCCCCTTCCCGGGCGCCGGGGCAAAACCGCCTCTGAAACCTGGCAAGTGTGGCTGGTAGACGGGTTCAAAGGATACTGAACATGAAAACACCAGCAACGAGGACAACACTGAAGTTTCTGTTTTGGCCAACGTTGCTGGTACTTCTGGTTACCCCGGTATTCTGGCTGACAGATCTTGATCTGGCCGCAGCCGCTTACTGGTATGACAATGGATGGAAAGTGGGGAAATCCCTCCAGTGGCAGTTTTTCTACCGAGCGATACCTGTTATCAGCCTGATACTTGGTGTTACCCCGCTTGTGATTCTGGTTCTTTCATGTTTCTGGCAAAAAGCGAAAAACTGGCGAAAGCCAGCTGTGGCTGTTTTCCTGACTATGCTGATTGGCCCGGGCATTCTGGTAAATGCGATATTCAAAGAGCATTGGGGCCGCCCCCGTCCGGCACAACTCGACATGTTTCAGGGAGACCGCGAGTATCTTCCACCGCTGCAACCGGCTTTTGGTGAAAAAGGTAAATCATTCCCTTGCGGGCACTGCTCGGTCAGCTTTTCTCTGACCGTTTTTCCGTTGATGGCTTCCCATCCGGTTATGGTCGCGGTGACTGCCGGTGGCTCTCTGATATTTGGGGCGCTTACCGGCACAGCCAGAATGGCGGCTGGCGGGCACTTCCTTTCAGATATTATCTGGTCAGCTTGGATGGCATTTTTTGCTTCGTGGCTGAGCCTTCGTATCGTCAATTGGCCGGGATGGCAGCGCTACAGTTTCACCCCGTCTGCCATCGCATCAAACTCGGGACGGGGGCCGCTTTGCTGGTGACCGTGGCAACAGGCAGTGCCTTATTAGCCACGCCGGTGGACAGGGAAATCAGGCATCAGTGGCAAGCCGATGCGCTTCCGGTCAGTATTTTTATTGAAGAAGGCCAGGTTACTGTTATCCCGGCACAGGATGACAGGCTTACCTTGTCCGGCAACGTGTCTGGATTTGGCTGGCCGGGCAGCACGGTAAAGCTTTCCCAATCCGGTAACCATGCCCGTTTGCTGGAAAAGGGGCTGTTTACCGAACACCGGGCAAATTACGAGATTAGTGTCCCTCCATCCCAGGTGTCACAAATAAACATCCAGGTAAAAAACGGCAAAATTACCAGACAGATGTAACAGGTAATACGGCTCAGACGCATGGTATATACATATATGGTATAATGACGGGAAAATTCGTCAGATTCAGGTAAATCAATATGGAAAAGGTGGTTATAGCCTCCCTAAACCCCGCTAAAATCCGCGCCGTGCAGGGCGCTTTTACCGATGCGCTGCCTGACCGTCAGTTTGTCTTTGAAGGTATCTCCGTTCCCAGCGGTGTCGCAGACCAGCCAATGAGCAGTGAGGAAACATTGCAAGGTGCTAAAAACCGGGTATCGAATGCGCGGGCAAGTATTGAGGCAGACTTTTACGTGGGTGTGGAAGCTGGCATAGACGGTGAGCTCACGTTTGCATGGATGGTCATTGAAAACGGTGACCGCCAGAGCAAATCCCGCTCCGCATCCCTTCCCTTGCCACCGGCGGCCCTGAAAGGTGTCCATGAAGGCAAAGAGCTGGGGGATGTAATGGACGCAATGTTTAACGAAACCAACGTAAAACAAAAAGGCGGCGCTATCGGCATGTTGACCGGACACCGCCTTACGCGCAGCTCTGTGTATCACCAGGCTCTGATTCTGGCCCTGATTCCGTTTATGAATCCGGATTTGTTTTAAGAGCGAGAGGCGAGAAGCGAGAGGCGAGAAGCGAGAGGCGAGAGGCGAGAGGCGAGAGGCGAGAGGCGAGAGGCGAGAGGCGAGAAAGTTTTATTTAGTATCAGAGCGATATCAACCTTACTCGCAACTCGCCATTTGAAACACTTTACTTAGACAACAATTTCCCAAGCCAGGCTTTTTCTCCGTCATCCAAACGCTTCAGCTCGTTAGAACCCCGGGTGATGGTTGCCACACCTACCCCCAGCATCTGGCTGATTTGACGCTGGCTCAGGTCTCCTTTCAACAGTTCGTTGAAGATATTGACCTTGCTACCATGGTGTCACGCTCATCCGGCGTCAGTAACATGGTTAAAAGTTGAATCCGTTCTTCCAGTGTCCCTGCGGTGTTCAGGAGCTCGGCTACCTGTTGCCACTCCGTGTATTCCGGTTTGTCGGTCATGCATGCCCCAACTTAATCAATACTTAAACGTCGACTCTTTCGGCGTCAGGAACACCTGTTCTTCACCAAACAATCCCTGATAATACATGTCGTACATCAAGACGTTCTGAACGTATCCCCGGGTCTCATTAAACGGAATTGCCTCAACAAAAGCAAATGCATCCAACTGGCCGTCAGTCCCGCTCAGCCACTTGGTAACACGGTGTGGGCCGGCATTATATGCAGCAAAAGCCAGAATGCGGTTATCACCGAACCTGTCCATAACTTCCCGCAGGTAGGCACTGCCGATACGGATATTGGTTCCCGGTTCAGTCAGGGATTTGCGTCCCTGGTAGTTGAAGTCAATTTTACGCGCCGTGGCTTTTGCCGTAGACGGCATAACCTGCATCAAGCCCCGGGCTCCAGCCGGCGAAATGGCTGAGGCATAGAAACCGCTCTCCTGACGGGACAGAGCAAGCAGCGTTGTCAGCGGCAGGTCGCGTTTCTCGCTGAAGAAGTTGTACCACCATTTGTGGGCAACCGGCAGGCGAAGCGGCAGGTAGTCCCACATTTTCCCTTTGATGGTTGCCTGTACGGTGAGGTGATACCAGTTTTGGGTACGGGCAAACGCTGCCAGTTGTGGAATTTGCTTCTTGCCTGCACGGGCAAGAACCGCATTCCACTCACTTTTTGCCGCACTTTCCTTGTTAAGCGCAATCAGCTCGCTGATTCGGGAAAAAGCATCGCTGAATTTGTCCAGCCCCTGAGTGTCCAAAGCCACATCTTTTGTCGCGTAGTGAATCGGCTTGCCAAGATAGGTTGCCGCTGCTGCGCTGTAGTAATTACGCTCGCCGAGCAGAGACTGCATGATTTTTTCCGCTTCCTGACGCTTACCCCGCTGTCGAGAAGACGGGCTTCCCAATAGCGCCAGCGGTTTGATGCCTTCAGGTTGGCAGGAAGACGGTTAATCCATACATCCACACTATTCCAGTCCCCCTCCCGCATAGCCTGGCGGATACGGCGTTCAAGCAAAGACTCCCGGGACGTTTTTGACAATACCTGGTCACGCCATTCACCCAGCTCCGGTTTATCGGTCGCCATCAGGCGCGATGCAACGTATTCCGCCAGTTGCTGCTTTTTGGCGGCGGAATAATGCTGACCTTGCATCGTCCGCGAGTACTGTTCGATGGCTTTCTTTGCATCTTTCCTCGCAAGGCGTTGGAAAGTCAGCTCAGTCAGCTTTTGGTTGTATGGCGTAACCCGACTCTTCTTGGCAAAATCTGCCACCTTGTCCGGGTTGAGGTAGAGATCAAGAATAAGGTCACCGACCTTGCGCTCGCGGCCATCCAACTGTTTGTTGAGGTATTTCATCAAACGGTAGTTGTGGTGCTCATAAGCAAGCAACATCCGGTCAAGGTAAAGCCCGCCGGTCAGCTTTCCGTTGTCTTTTAGGAAGTTAAACAACGGGTCACAGGCACTGCTGACAGACTCTCCTGACAAAAAGAGAGATTTGGCACCACTCAGGGCCAGCTTTTTGTCACCAGCCTGACTTTGGGCAAAATAATATTGGCACTGGTACCACTCCCCACGGGGAATGGACGTCTGAAATTTCAGCAACTTTGCCCACTCGGCTGATTTACCAATTGACGGAAATAGGCAGTCCTTGCTGACTGCGTAAAAGGCATATTGGGGTATTTCTTGATGAATGCTTCTACGTCTGCCCGGCTGAGGGACGGCAGGTTCCGACGGAAGTCCCGATAAGCCAGGTAAGGATAAAGCGGGTAATCTGTCAGCGCTTCAGACAGGGTTTCAAAGGTTTTGACATCACCTTTGTCATCAGCAGCGGTTGCTGCCAGGTACTGCTCACGCTGAGCCTCGATTTTTTTTCGGTCTGATTGTGAAAGGGATCCTGACGGAAGCAACAATGGCGACGTTATTCCCGCCTCTGATACTGTGGTTGCCCAACCCGCAGGACTGGCCACCGCTGCCCCGAGCAGGCCAACCCGTAACCACCGCACAACGGTCTGACCCAAAATAGCTTTTTTCACTGACGCAAATCCTTGTTGTTGAGTGTGTACCCACCCATTGACTAAGGGTAATGCCCCACCGGCCCCAGAATGCATGCGGGTAAAACCGGTGTGGATATTTAAAGAGACAAATCTCAGACTCTTTTGTTCCTACACTGTTAAACTAGCTTAGTTAACGGGTAGAATACAGCTCTCTTTATGTAACGAATTTCAAGCAGAAATGGCCGAATACGTATATACCATGTCGCGCGTTGGCAAAATCGTGCCACCAAAGCGCCAAATTCTGAAAGACATCTCCCTGTGCTTCTTCCCTGGTGCCAAAATCGGTGTCCTGGGTCTGAACGGTGCAGGTAAGTCTACCCTTCTTCGCATCATGGCCGGTGTTGACACCGAGTTTGAAGGTGAAGCCCGCCCGCAACCAGGTCTGAAGGTTGGTTACCTGCCTCAGGAGCCGAAACTGGACGAAGACAAAACCGTCCGCCAGACCGTGGAAGAAGCGGTTGCTGATGTGGTTCACGCCCTCACTCGCCTCGATGCAGTTTATGCCGCTTATGCTGAACCGGATGCTGACTTTGATGCACTGGCGAAAGAGCAAGGCGAACTGGAAGCTGATTCAGGCCAAAGACGGTCACAACCTCGACAGTATGCTCGAACGTGCAGCCGATGCCCTTCGTCTGCCGGAGTGGGATGCGCAAATCAAGCACCTCTCTGGTGGTGAACGCCGCCGTGTTGCCATCTGCCGCCTGCTTCTTGAGAAGCCGGACATGCTGCTGCTGGACGAACCGACCAACCACCTGGATGCAGAATCTGTGGGCTGGCTGGAACGCTTCCTGGTTGATTACTCCGGTACCGTGGTAGCCATCACGCACGACCGTTACTTCCTCGACAACGCCGCCGGCTGGATCCTGGAACTTGACCGTGGTGAAGGTATTCCTTGGGAAGGTAACTACACCTCCTGGCTGGAGCAGAAGGATGCCCGTCTGCAACAGGAAGCTTCACAGGAGAAAGCGCGTCAGAAGACCATCGAGAAAGAACTTGAGTGGGTACGCCAGAACCCTAAAGGCCGCCAGGCCAAGTCAAAGGCTCGTATGGCCCGCTTTGAGGAACTCAACACCTCTGATTACCAGCGCCGTAACGAGACCAACGAACTCTTTATCCCACCTGGCCCACGCCTGGGCGACAAAGTTGTTGAGGTGAAGAACCTGACCAAGTCTTTTGGCGACCGCGTTCTTATCGACGACCTGTCTTTCAGCGTGCCTAAAGGTGCGATTGTCGCATCATCGGTGCCAACGGTGCCGGTAAGTCTACCCTGTTCAAGATGCTGAGCGGAAAAGAACAACCAGATTCAGGTTCTGTTGAGCTGGGTGAAACCGTTCAGCTGGCTTCTGTAGATCAGTTCCGTGACAGCATGAATGACAGCAACACCGTTTACGGGGAAATCTCTGAAGGTGCGGACATCATTCGCATCAACAACTTCGAAATCCCTGCCCGTGCTTACGTATCGCGCTTTAACTTCAAAGGCAGCGACCACCAGAAGCGCATCGGTGAACTGTCTGGTGGTGAGCGTAACCGTGTCCACCTGGCGAAACTGCTGAAATCCGGCGGTAACGTACTGCTCCTGGACGAACCAACCAACGACCTGGACGTAGAAACCTGCGTGCCCTGGAAGAAGCCCTGCTGGAATTCCCGGGTTGCGCCATGGTTATCTCGCACGACCGTTGGTTCCTGGACCGTATCGCGACACACATCCTCGACTACCGTGACGAGGGCAAGGTGAACTTCTTCGAAGGTAACTATACCGAGTACAGCGACTGGCTGAAGAAGACCCTGGGCGCAGAAGCTGCTCAGCCACACCGCATCAAGTACAAGCGCATTTCTAAATAAGGAACAGCTTGTAATGAATGAAACCGGGCAAATGCCCGGTTTTTTTATGAGATACATCTCATACCGAACAAAGCGTGATCCCCTTCCCTCTTCCCCCTTACTCTCTGATTTATAGTGGATCGATGAACGCCGGTCACCTACACTGAAATGAGTAAACAGACGGGGAAAAAACATGCCTGAGCGCCGCAAATTTTCACGGATCATCTACAAGACACCGGCAACCCTGACCCAGCGGGATGGCTCATGGCAGTCTGAAATCCGGGATCTCTCTCTGAACGGCGTACTGATGTCCCGGCCTGTTGACTGGCATGAAGTTGAAGAAAATGACTACTACGTCTCTTTTACACTGCTCGGCTCAGACATCCAGTTGAATATGGAAGTCGATCTTGTCTCAGAATCTGATCATCATCTTCATTTTCACATCAACCACATTGACATCGACAGTGCCAGTCATTTAAAACGTCTGGTCGAACTTAACGTCGGTAACGACAACTTATTGCACCGCGAACTTGCCCAACTGTCAGACCTCGACAGTTCGATATAATTGTCTGAGGGCACTCGGCACGGTGCCCTGATTACGTACAGAGAAACGCCATCGTGCCACTTCCGCAACAACACAACGGGGATACCTCCCGCTCATCTTCACGTTCACCGCTTTATGTTGGCCTTGGCATTCTTAGCCTGGTTCTGTTTGCCGGTATGGGATCGCAGCTTTATCTCATGAACGAAAAGACCAAGGCAGACCTAACGCTTATCTCAGAGCTTCACAGCACTGTATCCAGCCTGAACAGCGCCAACCAGGCACTGAATTCAGCCAATCACCTTTTGAATCTCGAAGCAGAAGTTAACCGGCAGGCCCTTCAGGAAAAAGATGCCCAACTGGTGAACCTGACAAACCGGGTGGACGAGGTAGAAAGCTGGCTGGGTATGGAACCAGCGGACGATCAAAACCTGAGCAACCGTCTGAATACGGCAGCGATGACTGCCGCCCTCAGAACAACAATGATGCGCTTGGTGCCAAACGGTGAACCGATAGAATCCTTTCGCCGCTCGTCCGGCTACGGCGTACGCAAACACCCGGTAACGGGCACAAAACGCTACCACACAGGTCTGGACCTGACCGCAGATATCGGTACCCCGGTCTACGCGCCGGCAGATGGGGTAATTGAACTGGTTCGCCCAAGCAGGAAAAAAGGCTACGGCAACCTGATAAAGATGTCCCACGCCTTCGGGTTTATGACCATGTATGCTCACCTGAACAAATTCAATGTCAAAACCGGGCAGTTTGTAAAGAAAGGTGATCTGATTGGATGGTCTGGCAACACCGGCCTCTCAACGGGCCCACATCTGCACTACGAAGTGCGCTTCCTTGGCAGGGCTATGAACGAAAGCCTTTATGGCATGGTCACCGGAAAACTTCGATTCTCTGTTCGAAAAAGAAAAGAGCATCAACTGGACGGCGCTCGTCAATCTGATTGAGCACTCACTTATTCTCCAGCCAGCTTCAGCCGAGATGGTACATGCGTCCTTAGGGGCACAGAAGCTGACAAAAGAGGAAGGGAAGAAAACGGTTGAGAATTAACGGTTCTGGGTAAGACCCACCCAGAACCGGCTATTCCAATGCCTGATTAAAACTCCTCCAGCACCTCGAGGGCTCCGCTGAGTTTTTTCACGCCGTACACCTTCATGCCTTCAATCTCCTTTTTAGGCATATTGGCAGCAGGCACCACGGCGCGCTTGAAGCCGTGCTTGAACGCTTCCATCAGGCGTTCCTGACCACTCGGTACCGGGCGGATTTCACCGGCAAGGCCGACTTCACCAAATACCACCAGATCTTTCGGTAACGGACGATCACGGAAGCTCGAAAGCAGTGCCAGCAGCAGGGCAAGGTCTGCACTGGTTTCTGTTACTTTCACGCCACCAACGACATTCACAAACACATCTTGGTCAGACATCTGCAAGCCACCATGTTTGTGTAGCACGGCAAGCAGCAGGGCAAGCCGGTTCTGCTCAAGACCCACGGCCACCCGGCGAGGGTTGGCAAGCTGGGAATAATCCACCAGCGCCTGAATTTCAACGAGTAGCGGACGGGTACCTTCCCAGACCACCATGACAGAGCTGCCAGACGTGTCTTCTTCCCCCCGGGAAAGGAAAATCGCCGATGGGTTGCTGACTTCGCGCATACCCTGCCCGGTCATGGCAAACACCCCCAGCTCATTCACCGCACCAAAACGGTTTTTATGGCTGCGAAGGGTACGGAAGCGGGAATCACTGGAACCATCCAGCAAAATGGAGCAGTCGATACAGTGCTCAAGCACCTTAGGACCGGCCAAAGTGCCGTCTTTGGTGACGTGACCGACCATAAAGATGGCTACGTTATTCATCTTGGCAAAGCGTGTCAGGGCAGCGGCAGACTCACGCACCTGGGCCACACTGCCCGGTGCTGACTGGATGTCTGACACATGCATAACCTGGATAGAGTCGATGACCATCAGCTTGGGTTTTTCCTGGTTGGCAATCTGGCATATTGCTTCAACACTGGTTTCAGACAGCATCTTGAGCTTGTCTTTCGGCAATCCCAGTCGAGAGGCCCGCATTGCCACCTGCTGCAATGACTCCTCACCAGTGACATAAAGCGCCGGCATCTGCTGAGCAAGCTGACACATAGTCTGAAGCAGCAAGGTGGACTTACCGGCTCCCGGGTTACCACCAATCAGGATGGCTGCACCAGGCACAACACCACCGCCAAGCACCCGGTCCAGCTCTTTGAATCCGCTGGTAAAACGGGGAACTTCCTGAAGGTCGATGGCGTCCAGCGTCTGAACTTTCGCCTCAGTTGCCCCCCCGGCATACCCGGCAAATTTTTCATTTCGGGCAACCTGTGGCGAAGCGGCCATGCGCACTTCTGTGATGGTGTTCCAAGCGCCGCAAGCACTGCACTGCCCCTGCCAGCGAGGATAATCTGCCCCACAGTCATTACACACATACGCACGTTTTACTTTTGCCATTCTTTGCCCCAAATGATTATTTTGAACGCCGTTCCAGAAAAAATGTTGTTACATTAGCAATAAATCATCTACTCAAGATCCCAAAAACCGCGTCAAATGCGGGAGATGAGTGATTGTTTATTCAATTTTTTCCCCAAGTTGCCGATAATTATCTGATGCATACCGATGTCATTCAAACTTTTCGCGAGTAACACATGCAACCGGAAGACTATCGTTCACTGATTAACCATCTTTTACCACTATACGGCGACAAGGATTTTGAACAAATCCTGGCCGACCTTACGGCAAATGATGCGCCGTCGGTAAAATTGTTAATCAAAATGGAGATGAACCGGCTGATGACACCGGTAAACAAACCGGTGGACCTTCGAGGAAAAGTCAACGGTGATTGCCGGCAATACAAACTCGGAGAGATGACACACTGGCTCGATGATGTAGCGCTCAACCTCTATCACAGACGCATCAGCGAATATGGCGGAAAACTGACTGTCGGCCTTGTTGAGGAGCTCAACAACACCCCGAACAGTTACCGCATGATGCAAAAAAATGGCGGGGGCGACAATACAGGCAAACAAAATGTCGAACGCTCGCTGATTGCATCACAAATCCGGTTTGGTTTTCGACTGGCCCGCAGTGAAACCCGCATCCAGCATTCCTCTGACATCGAAGTTACCCTTCCGGATGGCAATACCGTTCACGGTTCAACGGTCGATCTTTCCGGGTCCGGGGCGCGCATTAAGATCCCCTCAGCATTTGATTACAACTTGGGGTCATCGCTCATCGTCCGCTTTACAGAACTGGACAAAGAAATCAGTGGCGACCTGCCCCTTGACGATCTTGAGTACAAGATCATTGGTATCGACACCCCTGAATCCGGCGACAGCAGCTACGTCCTGATGCGGGTTCTCCTGCTTACGGATACCGATGTCATCACCCGCCTTATCAGCCGGATGTGGCACCTGAAACAGGCCAAAACCGACAACGAGCACAAATTCTCATCCTGTGTCACCCAAAGCCTGGAGAACGGGTTCCTCGATAACACTGAAATCCTGCCGGTTTTCTTTACTGACAGCACACCGTCTTGGTGCCTGCTCACCGATCACAACAGGGATCTCTGGCACTACTGGCACGACGAACTCAACCTCTCGATGATGCATCACCTGTTTTCAGAGGAACGTCTGGCAAGCTGGCAGAAAACCGGTTCTGCGAACGTGCTGGTTTACTGCTTCACCCATAACCACAAAGGGCGCACCTATTTCTACTCTGCCTGCCACAACGAGCTGAACCCGGATGAACGCCGGCTCTTCTGGCATTTGGGAGCAAACCGGGATAGCTGGCGGGTTTTGCGCATTACGCTTTCGCGCATTGAAGATGCAGATCAGGAGAAACTGCGCGATGTCGCACCGGCTAAGTATGAAGAAATCGGCCATATCTGCCACCTCGCGCTGGTTCATGACATTACTAACGAAGGTGCAAAAAAAGATTACCTGAAAGTCCCGCGCCCTAAGCTCTCAGCCAACACCCTGAACCATTTTGTGCATTCGCGCTCCCCGCAGCGGGATAGAGGCCCACGCATCAAATTTCCAGCCCCAGCGACAGGAGCCACGCTACAAGTTCAAAACAAAACTGGAAATGAAGCAGCCGGACGACTCGGCCCTTACCGCGATTACTGTGGATTTTTCAACGCTGGGTCTGAACGTAAGGCTGGATGAAAAGTGTGCGCTTGTTCGCGGAGATGTCGTCAGTATCAACTATTCCGACCTGGTCAGGCTTGACCCTAAATCCCCGCTCAAAAACGTTCCCTATACCGTTATCCGGGTGGGGGTGGACCGTCAGGAAGTGCAGCTTCAAATGCAGAGTAATACCCAGACTGAAATGCGCCAGCACTACCTGGAGCGCCTCATTAAACACAATGAGGCAAAGCTGGAAAAAGATCATGAGGAATTACTGGAGCCCGCATTTATCCGCGCAATGCATTACCTGATGCTGACCCGGCTTTCTGTGACGCCGTATTTTATGGCAAGGCACCACAACCAGATCAGTATGCCTTACTGCGGGATAAACGTACCCCTGCCCACCATTAACCGGCTTCTTGAACAGGCATCCGGCAACCACAGTCTTTCCCTGGCACCGCTTTATTCGGGCAAGCTTAATGCCCGTATCGGCAGCCTGTTCCGCAAAGTTGCCCCGGCAAGCAATGTGGAGCATGAATACTATATCCATGCCATGTTCAAAAATGACAAACTCAAAAAGCTTCGCTGCCTGACGCCTCAGGATTTCGAAACCGATATTGAGCGCATTGCCTTTATCACCCATTCCCGCCAATCCGGAAAGTTCTTTGCTCTGCGTAACAGGGTTCAACGAATTGATGACGGCACCCGGTATATCGAAAGCAAACTGTTCGGGGAGCTTTTGCAGTTTGCTACCCACAGGGCAAAACAGCTGGAAGGGCAATTTGCCGACCTCGCCGCCTATGCCGAGTTCAGTGATGTCACCGATGAGCTGCTGCTCAGGCTTGAAATTTAGCAACACCTGTCCAAATGCAAAGAAGCAGTCCCGATGCCTGCTTCTTTTGTTTCAGAGCGCTTTTCAAGCCGGGTTCTAAACCCGCTACTGATTTTTCCAGCTTAAACCCTGTGGCAACAATGAGGCCGAAAGCACACACAGTACACCGCCTAAGTCGGCATGCCGGATCGCCACCTGAGCCTGCTCCTGAACTTTTGGCTTGGCATGATAAGCAATACCCAGACCAGCCGCCGACATCATTTTAAGGTCGTTAGCTCCGTCTCCCACAGCGATAGTGTTGTAGGGCTCGATATCCCATTTCTCGGCCAGCTCATTGAGGACATCCGCCTTTCGCTGGGCATCCACCACCCCGCCAAGCACCTGTCCGGTCAGTTTGCCACTGATGATTTCAAGCTGGTTGGACTCGGCGTAGTCCAGGCTAAGCAGGGCTTTCAGGTGATCAGAAAAATAGGTAAAGCCCCCGGATGCTATGGCCACCTTCCAGCCAAACCGGTGCAGGGCGCTGACCAACTCGGCCATTTCAGGCATTAACGGCAATGAGGCACGCACTTCAGACAGAATGCTTTCATCAGCATCTTTCAGGGTTCCCACACGCTGGCGAAGGCTTTGCTCAAAATCGAGCTCGCCTTGCATCGCACGCTCAGTCACTTGTGCCACCTGCTCACCCACGCCGGCCAGCACCGCGATTTCATCAATACATTCAATCTGGATGGCGGTGGAGTCCATATCAAATACTGCCAGCCCCGGGCGGGACAACTGGGGAAGGTCAGCCAGTGCGGCGCAATCCAACCCCAGAGCATCACAGATGGTAATGACCTCTTGGGTAAATTCACCACGGATTGCTGCGACATCGTAATTTCCCACCTTCCAGGCGGACACAATCTCCGGCATTTCACCAAGGTAAAACGCCATATCATCAAACTGGAGCGGGGACAGGTGCGGGCCAAACACTACCCAGTCAGCGTGCGCTTTGGCATGCTGAGGCAGGTTGCAGCCTCAGGGAAGCGCTTGCTCAGCGCGGTGTGCTTACGTATTGCAAGGGGCTTAATCAAATCCATGAATCCAACATTCCTTTCATTATCTGGCTGGTTGCATTTTAAAGGGTATCAAAGCAATATGTGAAATCCTGTCAGCAAATTCTGTTCATCATGCGCCATCAGACCCGACAACGCCTAAAACGACTCTGGCAAATCACCATGGTGATAGTGGCCGCTGTTTCTATTTTTGTGATGTATGACTACAGCAGCCGGGTCAATATCCGCAACCACAGCTACCTTCATGAAAAGGCGGATGTCCTTGAGCGCCTGGCAATCCGTCAGTCCGCCCTGACCGCGTTTAACTTTCTCTCTGCCGGCGATCATGACGCCCTGCAGATATTGGTTGATAACCTGAGTAACGAGCCGCTTATCCTTGACGCCACCATTTACGATGCGTCCGGACGGGCACTTATCCGCTCAGAATATGCCATGCCGCTTGAGCAGGTTACTGGTCTTGCGACACCGCTTTCCATTGCCAGTTTTGGCCGCAAGCAAATCATTGAGCCTATTGCCGGCAACCACCAGTTGCTGGGATTTTTGCGCATAACGCTGGAACAGGGGAACCTGCTTAACGATGCAGATGCCTACCTAGACCACGGTACCAAGCGGTCCGTACCATCATTATCGCTGCACTGGTGATTGGTGCGATATTCGGGTTCAGCTTCCGTAAGAAGATGTTTGGCGGAAAGGCTTTCAGCTAAAACAAAAAACTGCGTGGCGGGTAACCATACTCACCACGCAAAGCTTTCAACTATTTCGCCAACAGTGATGCCAACCCGGTATAACGCTCAACCCGCTCGCGGATCCCTTTTTCAAACACTTTCCTGCCTGCAAAGATATCCAGCCGTTTTTTAGCTCGCGTAACACCGGTATAAATCAGCTCCCGGCAGATAACTGGGGAGAACTCCGTCGGCATCACCATCACCACGTTATCGAATTCTGACCCCTGGGATTTGTGGATGGTCATAGCAAACGCGGTTTGATGCGGCGGAAGCCGGCTTGGTAACACCGCGCGCACCGTTCCGTCCGGCTGGTCAAACATCACCCGAAGGCCATTTTCCGTCATCACCGTTATGCCGATATCACCGTTGTACAGCCCAACACCGTGGTCATTCTGTACCACCATCACAGGGCGACCGGGATAAAACAGCTCTTCCCCGGGCTTCAAAAGCCCTTTGGATACCAGAGCGTTCTCAATCCTGCGGTTAAGCCCGGCCACACCAAATGGTCCCTCTGTCAGTGCACAAAGCAACCGGCAACGGGCGAAGGCTTCCAGCACCATTTCCGGCTCTGCGTTAGCTTTCAGCAGGTTAAGGTATGGCCGGTAACCATCAACGACCAGTTCAATGGCTGCCTGATAAGCATCTGCATCCATTTCCCGGTAGGCGATGTCCTCAAAGCCGACCTCGAAGACCGACGCGACCTTTCCGGCCTGTCCGTCATTAATGGCATAAGCAAGCTGCCCGATACCCGAGCGGGCATGGAAGCGGTAGCTTTTTCGCAGAAGACACAGACCATCACTCACCGGATACCGGCCAGCGTTAAACGCAGACAGGTTGTACCCGGTCAGCTCGCCGATGGTTTTCGCCTGCCGCTCGCTGAATCCATCATCCACAAACTGGCAAATATCCCCCAGCACGGCACCCGCTTCCACGGAGGCCAACTGGTCTTTGTCACCGAGCAAAATCACCCGCGCTTTATCGGGTAACGCCGCCAGCAGTGATGCCATCAGGGGCTGGTCAACCATGGACGCCTCATCGACAATCAGGATATCGAGGTGGAGCCTGTTGCGGGCATTGTGCCTGAACCCGACCCGCTGGGGGACGGCGCCAAGCAAGCGGTGTATGGTACTGGCCTGAACAGGTATATTGGCGCGCACTTCGTCACTGACAGGCAGGGACTTCACAGCATTGCCGATAGATTCAGTCAGACGGTTGGCCGCTTTCCCGGTCGGTGCCACCAGCTTAATAACCGGCGGAATGTCTTCATGGCTCACCAACGCAGCGAGCAGCCTTGCTACTGTGGTGGTCTTGCCCGTTCCCGGGCCACCGGAAATCACAGTAAAACGCCGGGTCAACGCCACTGCGGCAGCCACTTTCTGCCAGTTCAGGCAGGCACTGACCGGAACATGTGCAGAAAGGCTTTCGCCATTGCGGAACGCATAAATGGCGGCAGACCAGTCAATTTGCGCGCCATCCACGATATCCAGCGCGTCTGCAAGATAATCCTGAACCTCTGCGTCCGTTCTATCCTGGTACTGCCCGGCCTGCGCCAGCAGCATCTCAAATGGTGGTGTAAAGAGGCTGTCGAGCAGCGCCCGTTTTTCATCCTGGACGGCCTGAGGACGTCCCAGCCGGTGAATCAGTGAGGCAACGTCTTTCTCATACTGCCAGTAGCGGTACAGATAAAGGCGGCCATCTTCCAATACCAGGGGCGTTGCCTTTGAACCATCTGAAACCGTGACGGCCAGGTTGAGTGATGCCAGATTTTCCTCACTGAACAGCCAGTGCCCGAGCGCTGCCATATCTGGCTTGCTCCATAAACGATGGTGACGGGCAGCAGCAAGGTCGACACACACATGCCCGCTTGCCAATTCATGACTAACAAGGGCGGCAAACACAGCAACCACATTCTTTTCAGCCGCTGTTTCCTGGGTTGCAATAAACTTGGCGAACTGAATATCGAGCGGCCGGAACGCACCGGATGCCGACAATGTGTCTAAAGGGGTAAATTCACTGGAAGTGATAGCAACATTACTGGCCACGGAAAACCTCCTCCAGTTCTTCAATCAAGGCTTTTTCCGGCCGGATAGCAAAGATCCCCTGAAGACCAGTATCTATCTTCTGGCCGTCGATACCACGCAGGAACAGATAATACACACCGCCAAAATGGGTGTCGTAATCGTAATCAAGAATCCGGCTTTGCAAGAAGCGGTGCAGCGCCAATGAGTAGATGTGGTACTGGAAATCATACCGGTGTTCAATCATGGCTTGGGCCATCGCATCCGGGTGGTAATCCTGCGGCTGAGGGCAAGGTAGTTAGATTTCCAGTCCAGCACGTAATAGCGCCCCTGGTATTCAAACACCAGGTCGATAAAACCCTTGAGCATGCCGGAAACCGTATTGAATTCCAGCGTACCCGCACGGGCAGAAAGCGGGTCATACTTTGCCAGTACCGGGTTAAGCCGGGTGGCGTTCAGGCTGTCGATTTCCATCACAAATTCAAGCTCGGTCAGACGCTGCGCTGCCGGAATGTCAGCAAGTTTCAGCGCCTCCCCGTCCAGCGGTGTATGCAGCACATCCGTCATCATTTTACTGAGGACAGGCAGCCACTCAGGCTCGTAGTTTTCCAGTGCCAGTTGCTGAAGAATCGTCTCTGAGGCTTCATTTCCGGCCATATCCAGGCCGAAATCAATGCGTTCAAACAACGTATGCAGGAACGTACCCGGGCGAGCACCTCTCGGGAAATGGAAGATATCCCGAACCGTTTCCTCTTCCACATCATCACTTTCGAGGACATCCGCACCGTCGACATCAAATGCCGGCGTTGCCAATGCCGGATCTTGGCTGTGGCCCTGTCGCAGCAGGCTGGAATAACTGGTCAACAGCCAGCGCCGGTCAATCTGGTTATCAAAGACCGATGCATGTAATGGCTCCTGTTCATCTTCGGCCGGTTGCCAGCGGTGCGCAACCGGGGAAGGCGGCACACTGATGGCCATCGTTGCTGAAACCAGCTTGCCCAACCCGGCTTGGAGCAGGGCGGCATCACCGGCCTCTCCGTTTTGCAGCAGGTAACCAATCGCACACTGATGGGCAGACGTCTGCGCTGATGCACCGCGGCCGGCCTTCAGCGGCGCGATACCAGCAAAGCAGCCATATACAGCCCGGGTCAGCGCAACGTAAAGCAGGCGAAGGTCTTCAGCCAGGCGCTCTTGCTCTGCTTTTTCTTTCGCCTCATCTGATTCATTCAGTGCCAGTACCGGCTCATTTTGTTCGTCGTGGTAAAACGGACGTTCACTACCCCGGAAACTACAGATAAACGGCAGCATCACAAAGGGATACTCCAGCCCCTTGGATTTGTGGATGGTGACGATTTGCACCAATTCCCGCTCTGATTCAAGACGAACCTGCTGCTCCTCCGCATTGCCGTTTGGCTCGGCAATCCGGTCTGACAGCCAGCGTACCAGTGCGTGGTCACTGTCCAGCTCCTGGCTTGCCTGCTGGAGAAGCTCTCCAACATGCAAAAGGTCTGTCAGTTGACGTTCACCGTCTAAACTACGCAAAAGCCGCTCTGCGATCTTGCGCTGGCCTATCAGGTTGCGGAGCATCGGGAGCACGCCCCGGCCCTGCCAGAGCTGACGGTAACGGGTGAACGCCACCACGGCCTTTTCCCAGCTCGCTTCATCATGGTTAAGCTGGTCCAGCTCTTGCGCGGTGTGAGCAAAAAGGGCAGTTGCCAGTGCCGCGCGCAGGTAGCTTTCGTTATCCGGCATCAGGGCAGCCGTCAGAATTCGCAGAATATCTGTCGCCACCGGGCTTGAAAAAACACTGTCCCGGTTTGAAAGGTAGACACTGGCTATCCCCTGCTTTGACAGAGCATCACGAACAAGCGTCGCTTCCCTGCCGGTACGAACCAGGACGGCAATATCTGATGGCCGGACCGGGCGCTGTTTCCCGGCTTTCACATCAACCATCGCCGTCCCATCACGTCCACCTTCAAGCAAGAGTTGCGTCTGAGCAGCGGTTGCATCTGCCATCACGGAGAAATACTCCCCTTTGGTGACAGCTTCCGCCTCATCAGGGAACCAGAAGGTCAACGCAGGCTGGTTTTCACCGGCCGACTGCCAACCCCGGTTTTCTGAACCGGGAGCCGGATCAACCGGAATAAACGGGATGTCCTGTTGGTAAATAAACGGGTTATCCGACACCTCAAACACCGCATTCACCGCCTCCACTACCGCCTTACCTGAACGCCAGTTTGTCCCGAGGTTGTAGTGATCCCGCACCTGCCGTCTGGCATGGATATAGGTGAAAATATCTGCCCCCCGGAAAGCATAAATCGCCTGCTTGGGGTCACCAATCATAAAGAGGCCACAGGACAGTTGCCCAAGATAAACATCACTGAATATCTGGTACTGGAGCGGGTCGGTATCCTGGAATTCGTCGATCATTGCAACGGGGAACGCACTTCGAAGGCGCTCTGCCAAAACCTCGCCCTGAGGCTGTCTAAGCGCCCCGGCCAAACGGGAAAGCAGGTCATCAAATGATAACCAACCCTGCCGGCGCTTTTCCTGCGCCAGTAAAATACGGGTCTCCCGGATTGCCCATGCTGTTACCGCCTCCCGGATACCCGGCGGTGATGTAAGGAACGCGGCAATATCAGAAAACACAGCATGAACCGGAGGCTCGCCTTTTTTGGTTTTCTCATTCAGAACTGGCTGGCTGAATTTCTCCAGCGCATCCGGGTAGCTGTAGTCAGAAGTCTCTGAGCCCGCCCAGGTCCCAACGGCATTTAACCAGTTCGGCAGGTTCTTTTTGCTGTAGCTGCGCTTGTCCACCCCGGAGGCTGTTATCAAGCCTTCAAGATCAGGGGATGCTTCGCGCCAGGATGCTTTCAACGCGTCGATACGCGAAATCTGCTGTTGATGCAGGTTCTCCAGTGACCCTTCAATTTCAGGTGCAGCGATATTTACCGGCGGCCCGGAAAGGTAGGGGGAAACATCTGCCAGCAATTTCTCCGGCGAAGACCAGAGACCACGAATCACGGAGCAAGCGCCTGAGGTAGCGGGTAGAAATGGCGTCGCCAGAAATCCGCGACGGCCTGAAGCCGGAGAGGTTGCTCATCCGTCACAAACTGCTGGTTGAACAGGCTGCCGGATTCAAAGGCATTCTGGGTCAGCATTCGCTGGCAAAAACCATGAATGGTATACACCGCCGCCTCATCCATCTGTTGTTCAGCCTGAAGCAACAGATTTGCCGCTGTTTTGTGGTCTTCAACCGAGGAAAGAAGCGCACTGATAACCGGATCCTCAGAAACTCCCTGAATAAACGCCATCCGCGCCTGGTGAATACGGGCACGAATACGGTCACGAAGTTCCTGCGTTGCCGCCTCGGTAAAGGTAACAACAAGGATTTCACCCACGCCCAGCGGCCTTTCAAACGCCGAGCCATCACTGCCATGCCCCAGAAGTAGGCGTAAATAGAGTGCAGCCAGAGTGAAGGTTTTCCCGGTACCTGCCGAGGTTCAATCAGCCGGGCACCATGTAGGGGAAATGTCATAGGATCAAGCGCTTGAACCTGCATATTGTCCATTCCGAAATACTGGATACCCCATTGTATCAATCACTTGGCACTCTCGCCCACCCACGAGGCTCACTATGAAACCAGTTTATGCAAGTGATTGATAATTAATAAAAAATTTTACACATGAGATGTTAACAAAATTGAGAAACTGTATTATTACTTAGAACTATAACGATAGTGATAATTATTGGCGTCAGTTTGGAGTGACCAACATGGAACTGGTTAGAAACCTTGCTATAAGGAATAAATTACTGATTATTGTGGGGCTTGCGGTCTTGGGACTTGTAGCGCTCACCGTAATCCAAAACGTGAACCACTATCACGAGATACTGGAAGAGCGGAAACGACATATCCACGAAAAACTCGAAATTGCCTGGCATGTATTAGAAACGGCCCATAAAGAGGGAACAGAAGACGCAAAATCCCGGGCGCTCGAAGTTTTGCAGGGTATGAAGTTCGGGAAAAGTGGCTACTTTTTTGCCATTGATGACAGTGACAAAATGATTGTCGGCACCGCTTCCCTTCGAAATACTGATTTCTCAACCTTTAGAGACTCGAACGGGAAAAATGTCCTGGTTTCTTTACGAAACGCCATCCAGCGTTCCCCATCGGTTGCCTTCGATTCCTACGTTTTCCAAAAACCCGGCAGTGACGTGCCAATTGAAAAGGTCAGCGTCGTCAAACGTTTTGCGCCATGGGGAATCATTGCAGGGACAGGCATTTACATTGATGACATCCGCAACGATGTTATTTCCAACGCCATCAAATCTGGATTACTGACTCTGGCAATGGCGCTTATTTTGATACTTCTTGCCTGGCGGATCAGTATTCAACTGATCAAACCGGTGAAATCCATGAAAGGCGTGTTGAAAGCGGTATCCACGGGCGACCTCACTCCCCGCGCCACAATGACATCACAGGACGAAATCGGCCAGATGGGGGAACACCTCAACACGGCGCTTAATAATCTTTGCGAACTGCTGCAACGAATTGAAAAAGGGGCCAAAAAACTGGATGCAAACAGCCAGACCATGACCACGCTGGCGAATACCTCTACGCAGGGAATTCAGAAACAGAGCCTGGATGTAGACTCTGCGGCCAGTGCGATGGAGGAAATGTCGTCTTCGGTTAAAGAGGTAGAAAACAGCACACATATTGCCTCTGAAGATGCACAGAAAGCCACTAGAATGCTGGAAACGGCCAGCACCTCGCTCGACATCGCCATCAGCCAGTTCACCACCGTGGACAGCGATATCCATCACAGCGCCCAGACCATAGAGAAACTGGCTCAAAACACGGACAAAATCGGTGAAGTGGTCACCGTAATTAACAACATTTCTGAACAAACTAACCTGCTGGCTCTCAATGCTGCCATCGAAGCAGCCAGGGCCGGAGAAGCCGGGCGCGGGTTTGCAGTGGTCGCGGATGAAGTAAGAAAACTCGCCCATTCTACCCGGGAGTCAACAGAACAAATTACCGATATCATTAATGAACTTCAGGCAAGTTCACAAAATGCGGTGACCCGGATGAAATCTGGTACCCAGCAAACCGCTGAGAGCCTGGAGCAGGCTAAAACGGTGGAAGCCAATATGCGAGAACTGGTGTCATTGATTGGGGAATTGCAATCGATGAACCTGCAAATTGCCGCCTCTTCCACCCAGCAATCCAGTGCTGCGGAGGAAATTGCACGTAATATGGCAAGTATTAACGATGTGTTTTCCGAAACCCGACTGGCCAGCGAGCAGAGTCTTGGTTTGAGCGAAGACGTTGCCGAGCTCAGCAAGGACACACTGGCTCAGGTACAAAAGTTCACAATCCGTCCTAAGACCTGATTTGCCAATATCCCCAAATCACCTCTCGCTGAAAACTGCACCTTGAGGTGGTTTTGGGTGTATTACAAAGCCGGCGCTGCTTCAGGCCGGCTTTGCCAGTTTATTGAGACACAAATCAAGAAAACAACATTCACCCAATAAACAACCAATTGCATTATCTTTGATGCGAAATTACTCACATTTTCCGGCAGATATCTTGAGTAGTATCAATGCCATCGAATTTGGTCAGCCTCTGACCCTGTGGCCGCACGGATCCCTACTCCATAATCATTATTAACCGGCGGCCACCACCCTACCCACCTTGTGTTAATTTGCATCTTCCAGTTTTTCCCGCGCTTCCAGAACCGGTAACAGGTAGTCTTTCGCGCAACCGTAAATATTATCCACCAGTGTCTCGTCAATATTCGGCCATACCCGGGCAACATAGGCATTTTCAACGTCTCCGGTTGACATAAACCCGCCCATAAATGCCTGAACGATCTTATCGTTCGCTTTTTCCCGGTTTTCCTCGCCCGGCTCAAACTGTCCTGCCCGACTGAACTGCGCAGAAAGGCCGGCATTGGCACTGCGTGGCAGAAAAGCAAGGGGCTGTGACAAACCGGTGAAATAACCATTGAGGTAAAAACTGAGCCATGACCTGGCTGTATCTGGTTCTATCGGTGCAAATACCCATCCGGCATCAGTACCGATGCAAAGGCTCTGGCCGCTAAATCCGCCGGCACACAGGCAAAGGTGGTTAATCCACACGGCCATCTGTTCTTTCGCCCCGGCATTCCCCGCACGGAAAACAACATGCCCGTTGGCATACAGGTTCCCCACCCAGCCCTGGAGCTGCACTTTCTTGCCACCCAAGGTAAAAGACTGGTTCACCTCAAGATCATCCCGGCGTTCAGTGATCCATGCTGGATATGTTGGTAAAGCGGGAGCACTGCGCCCACCTCTTCATTCAGGGCTAAAGCACCAAACTGGCTGTGCGGCAACATACCCTGTGCCTTTTGCTGACGGAAAAAGCTATCTACTGTGCTTTCACTGCTGTCTTGCTCCAGCATGGTTTCCAACAGGGACTGGCGCAGCCGGAACCTGTCGAGATTATCCAACGCGAAAGGCTCAAAATCATCCAGCGCATCTGCCTGTCCCTCAAACCAGATCTTGAGGCGGCGGTTGAAAAAATACTGTACCGGCAAGCGCCAGAATCGCTGGAGCTCGGCAAGTTCCACCGTCAGCACACCATCCACCGGTTCAAGCCAGCTTTCATCCAGCGATCCGGACATAAACGGCGCGACAGCATCTCCTTCCCCACGGGCTGCAGGCAGCCACTCACGGGCAAAGCTTGGCTGCTTCCCTCGGAACGCATCCGGGCTGAACGGCACCAATGGATGGGTATAAGTCAGCGACCGGATAAGGTTGGCTGCTGAATCAGCAGAAGTCAGGCCTTCATCGCCTTCCACGCAATAGCCCTGGGCGGCATATTCCAGCAATTCTGACACCAGCACTGACGGCACTTTTTCACTGTTGTCCTGGATAGAGCGCCCGACATAGGAGATATAGAGTGTTTCCTGTGCCGCCAACATCGCTTCCAGGAACAGGTAGCGGTCATCATCCCTACGTGAGCGGTCTCCTGCCCGGGTGCGACCCACCATAAGATCAAACCCTACCGGCGCTACGGTACGCGGATAAACGCCGTCATTCATACCGAGCAGGCAGACAACGCGGAAAGGAATGGAGCGCATTGGCATCAGGGTACAGAAATTCACTTGCCCGACCAGGAATCGCTGGCTGACCGTTTCCCCGCCAAGTTGGTCATTGAGGTAGTCTCGAACCACGGCAAGGCTCAGCGAATCATCAAAGCCGGCATCATCCAGTTGCTGCTGCCAGCGTTCAAGCTTGTCACGTATAAGGCGCGCCGCTGGCTCCTCATCCTGCTCCACAGCAAAGAATGCATCGATCATCCCTGTCAGCAGTTTGCTCCATACTTCTCCGGTGCCGTCTGCTGAAAGCAGTTTGCGGTATGCCAACAGCGTATCGACAAAGGCAGCCAATTGCCCCGCCAATTGTGCATCCAGCCCCTGCACTTCGTCGTACGGGGCGATGTCGTTGAAAAGCCCGGCTTCCAATGGCATGGCGTAGCCGAGCAACATCCGCTGCAAACCAAACAACCAGGTATTTTCATGCTGTGCAGGCAGCGAAAATGCCGATGCTGTGTCATCATTCAGGCCCCAACGAATACCGGCCTCTTCAACCCAGAGCTTCACCCGGTCAAACTGGGCTGCATCCAGCTCAAACCGGCGGGATACCGCCGGAACTTCAAGCAAGGAAAGCAACTCAGCGGCGGTGCAGCGGCTCTCTGGCAGAGAAAGCAGATGCAAGAACGCTTTTAACAGCGGGCTTTCCTGATCTGCAGTGCGGTCAGAAATGGAATACGGGATAAAGCGCTCACCCGGGGCATTACCAAATACGGCCTGAATAGACGGGCTGTAGGCATTGATGTCAGCCACCATCACCACAATATCCCGCGGCTTGAGCGACGGGTCAGTCGCCATCATACCGAGCAGGCGGTCATGCAACACTTCCACCTCCCTCATGGGGCTGTGGCAGTCCTGTATGGTCAGGGAGCTGTCATCCCGGCTGACAGGCGTCTTGGCGCCGCTATCAATCGCTTTAGGATCTCCGGCTTCCTGAAGGTTGAGAATGTCAGCCTGGAGGTGGTGGAGAAGGCTGTCCCGATTGATATCGACAAACCCGGCATCCACTTCCTGGCATTCGAGCTCTGACAGCAAGTAAAGGTTGTCCCGCCCGAGTTTACCCATCGATGCCAGCAGGCTGTTACCCACCTCGGCGTCGGTTGTGTCATCTCCGCCAAAGAGCAGTCCTAGCTGACCGCTGGTCGGGGTATCTTCCCCTACCCGCAAAATTTTGTTTTGCTGCATATTGGCTTGTTTGGCAAGGTAGCGGCGGTCGCGCACATCCCCCCAGTAAAACTTACAGGGGTTGGTAAACATGTAGTGGACATCAACGTGGGTACAATGCCTTCAACGCATCCAGATAACGGGGTGGCAGCGCGAGATGCCGAACACAAAGATACGGTCTATATCCTTGAGCCCTCCGGCTTTTCAACCATCCTTCGAGGGTGTCAATAAACTGCTGGTACAGGTTCGCCCGGTGGTAAGGGGATTGGCCCAGACCAAGCGTGTAGTCGTAAAGCTGTCGCCAAACCTTTGGCTGCCAGGGCATTGCGCCTTCCAGTTCAGCAACCGACTGCTCCTGCTCCCATGCCTCGATCCATTCCGGCCGGTACACCAAGTACTGGTCAAGCACGTCAGCCACTTTCCCGGCAAGCTGGAAGCGTTTCTGTCCGCCATCATCATCTTCAAGGTATTGCGCAAGCTGGCTGAAATCGTCATCTTGCAGGCAATCCGGTAGCAGTTTCATCAGCTTCCAGCTCATGGCTTCTTTGTTAAAGTAGCTGCGCTCCGGAACATCAGACAAAACCCGGGTAAACATCTCCCAGATAAAGGTCGCCGGCAACGGAAAGGCAATATTGGCAGCAATGCCTTTTTCCCTGGCAATCTCCAGCTTCAGCCACTGCGCCATCCCCGGGCTTTGAACCAGGATGATTTCTTCCTGGAAGGGATTAGACAGCGGATCACGCTCGGCTAGTGCCAGCAGGAGGCTTTTCAGCAGGTCAACATGGTTGGAATGGTAGACAGTAAACACGGGCAGTCAGCCTGTCGGACAATAATGGACTGATTGTGACCCATGAAAAAGGCACGCAACTGTGTGCGTGCCAACTCTCTGATTCAAAGAGAATACTTAAATCAAGCCAACGCAGGTTTGGCTTGGAGTTTTGCAGAGAAAAACATCAAGTAACGGATTGCGACATAGCTGACAATCACGGTAGCTACAATCAGCTCCAGGTTAGCAAGAAAGCGAATCTGCTCAACATAGTGTGCAGCGATTCCTTGTTTGGTCATCCAGTTGGCCGTTTTAAACAACGCAGTAGAACCAATAACCATTGGGAAAGTGAAAGCAGCATAACCCGGAGAAAATGGCAGGCGAAGCAGCTTCAGAAACGCGAGGTAAATAACCCCGGTCATCAATACAGCAATTCCCAGCAGCACAGCAATAATCACAGGCGACGGATCGGCAGTGACTGTCAGGTACCCTGCCAGTGACAGACTTGCTGGTGCCGCCATGATTGCAATGGTTGGCTTGGCATCATCCGGAATTTCATGGCTGAAGATCAGGCGATACAGCATAGCCGGTAGCATGATGGCGTAAGAGATAAGGCCGAACATCATGATGGCATCAGCCAGCGGTGCCAGAGCGGGTGACCCAGAAAACGAAACATCAGCGACAATCAGGCCGACAGGCGGTACAAACCAGCTCGGTACCATGTGGTGAATTTCAAATTCGGCGGCACGGTGCCAGGTAAACGTTGTCAGGAACATGACATGGGCAGCCACCGCAGCGAGCCAAAGTGCATCACCCGCAACCGGGTTGAACTTTCCAAGGCTGTTGGATACCACCATACTTGCCATCGCAAAGGTTGGAACAACACTGCCGACAACCGGGTGGCGTAAATCCTGGGTTAAAAGAGATGGCTTAAGTGCAAATTTAATCGCCAGCAAAATAAGCATGACACCGGCGATGCCGGCAGTGAAAAACTGCCCCTGCCCGTTCAGGTGTGCGGCATTTTCCCAGCACCAGCCCAGGCTGCCGATACCCAGTGCAAGCCCCGCCATTGGCGTCGGAATCGCAGAGAAAAATTGTCGAATTGTTTTCATGGCTCTCATGCTCCCCCTCAAAATTCTATGGAAGCAATCATACGCCCGGGATATAGTTAAGAATACTTGAATTAATTTAACCCAAGATTAAGTCAAACTTAACCATGCTAAATATCAGCCTTCGCCAACTTCAGATCTTTGTTTCCATCGCCCGGGAAGGTTCTGCCTCACAGGCCGCAGAAACACTCTTTATCTCGAAACCGGCTGTCAGCATGGCGCTGGCTGAACTGGAAAAACAATTAGGACAGACGCTGTTCCTGAGGCAAAAAAACCGGCTGCATCTCAATGAACATGGCAAGGCATTACTGCCTCTTGCCGATGAACTGCTCAGCCGGAGCGAATCTATCGACAAACTGTTCCGGCAGGAAAGTGTGTTGACCGGTTCACTAAAAATTGGTGCCAGCGAAACGATTGGAAACCAGCTCATTCCTTATTTAATCAGGGATTTTCGCCAACAGAGCGGCCATGACCGCCAGTCCCTGTCACTGGGGAACAGCGCAGGTATCGCAGAAATGCTGTTGTCGTTTGATTTGGACATAGGGTTTGTTGAAGGCAGGGTCGAACATCCGGATCTTCATATCACCCCATGGAAAACCGATGAAATGGTGATTGTGTGCAGCCCGAACCACACACTTTGCCAAAAAACAAGGTTACCTGGAACGACCTTACCAACCAGCCATGGATTCTTCGCGAGCAAGGGTCGGGGACGCGCGACTACTTTACCCAGTACGTAGCACCTTACCTCCAAGCCTGGAAGACCGAATTCGAGCTCAGTAACACCGAAGCTATCATCAATTCAGTTGCTGCAGGGCTGGGGCTGACCTGTATCTCAAGGCACACTGTCAACCATGCCCTTGCTGACAACCGCGTCACTGTTTTGTCTACACCACTTAATGCCCCCCGCCAGTTCTGGCTGGTCAGGCACAAGCAAAAGTACGCGTCTCCACTGCTGGAAAGCTTTGAAGCATTCAGCAGGGACTGGCGCCATTAAACCCGGTTGTCACCGGTACTGAAAGCGATTATCTGACTGACCTGACAATACGGCCGGCCACTTTCCTCCACCCACGCATCAAACGCTCCCTGAACAGCTTTAAGGCTGCGCTGGGTATTGATTCCACCATCCACAATACCTGTGTTGCGCAGGTAAGCTTCCGTATCCCGCGAGAGAATAAAGGTATCTTTGCCCATCAGGCGAAGTGTGTAAGGTCCGGTATTTCCTCCCAGGCGAGCACCATTCTTTTTGAGGTATTGCCAAAGTCCGATAACATCATTTTGTGGCCAGTCAGCAACAAATCGGCCAAAACTGCCAGCCTGCTTTGAAGCCCGAAAAATCATATCGGCATTCGCTGGTATGGTCATAACCTTTCCAAGATGGCGGATGATTTCAGGGTTCTTTGCTTTTTCTTCCCACATATCCGGCGGGATAAGGCGCATTTTTTCGATATCAAATCCCCAAAATACCTCCTCAAATCCCGGCCACTTATTCCTTACTACCTGCCAGTTCATCCCAGACTGAAAAACCTTCTGAGTAAATGCGGCTAACCAGCGGTCATCCGGAGTGGTTGCCAGTTCCTCCTTAGAAGAAGGCACTGACAACATGGCGTTTAACGCAACTGCGCCACCCTTACGTTCAGCAGCTCGCTGGTAAATACTTTGAAATTTTTCTCTGGTCATCACACAATCCATTTCCCGGTTGGACTTAATCAACAGGATACTGTATAAAAAGCCAGTAATTCAATCAGGAGTAGGGTGATCATGGCCGTTATCGTCAAATACGTGGTAGAACGCAACGGAGAAGAGAAGATGACTTTCACCTCTAAGGCAGAGGCAGATGCCTATGACAAGATGTTGGACATGGCAGACGAATTGTTCGAGTTGCTCGGCGATTGTGAACTGCTGAGTGATGAAAGTCAGCAAGAAGAGTTGGCAATGTTCCTGGCTCAACGTCGGGAAGATGTACTGGTTGCACTTGGAGCCAAGAGAAAAGCGGCACCGGCAAAAAAAGCCAAGCCGAAAGCTCAGAAATCTGAGCCAGCGCAAGACGACGATCAGGCAGCCTGACAGAAACGCTAATCTCCATCCAGAGCGTATTTTTCTCTCACGTACCGCAGTTTGAAATGGGAAGATAGATACGCCCTGGAGAGTTTGGTTGCACGTTCAAACCGACCCATCTTCCTCTCCAAATCATCTTCAAACCCATTTTTCCTGCCAAAAATCCTTCGCAATACATAATTTACCGTTATTCGTCCCGAGCCCCTTCAATCTCACTCCGTCTCAATTTATGATATTTATCAAATTTCGAACCATGCGGCGTTTCGCATGCAGCCCGTTTTACATGGAGATTCGTAACTAATGTCCAGCTTTGCTCTAGCTTTCGGTACGGCTACCAAAAACCGCGACGGTAAAATCATCGAAGCTTTCTTCCCTGATCCAATCCTTACTCCAGGCGATGCCTGGTTTCTGCTCTGTCTGAAATCGTCGAGTACCAAGGCGGCAACCAGGTCATTGAGATTGAATCAACACAATGCGCCGCTCTGGCCGAAGCCTTTGCTCAGGCTGATTGTGAAAAGTCTGCTCACTTTGCTGGTAAGGCAAGCCACTCAGCACAGCCACTTGTCCTGGTTATTCTCGAAAAAGATGAACAACCTGCATCAGTTGCAGAAGGCTTCCTGAAGCTGCAACTTATCTCTCACCGCCTGGCTCAGCCACATGGTGTGGTACTGGACGGCATTTTTGGCCTGCTACACAACATTGCCTGGACCAGTCACGGCCCAATCGACCTGCCAGAACTTGCAGATCGTCAGATGGAAGCCCGACTGAACGGTGAAACAATCTCTGTCGATTGTGTAGACAAGTTCCCTAAAATGGTCGACTACGTTGTTCCTGCTGGTGTACGCATCGCCGATACCTCCCGTGTTCGCCTTGGTGCGCATGTGGGTGAAGGCACGACGGTTATGCATGAAGGCTTCATCAACTTCAACGCGGGTACAACCGGTGTCAGCATGGTTGAAGGACGTATTTCTGCAGGTGTCGTTGTCGGCAACGGCAGTGATATCGGCGGTGGTGCCTCTATCATGGGCACGCTCAGTGGTGGTGGTAAGCTGGTTATCTCTATCGGTGAGAACAGCCTCCTGGGTGCAAATGCAGGCCTTGGTTTCCCTATGGGTGATCGCTGCACAATCGAATCAGGTCTTTATGTTACTGCCGGCACTAAGGTAACTATGCTGGATGCTGATGGCCAGGAAGTCGATGTGGTCAAGGCGCGCGATCTTGCCGGTAAGCCTGATCTCCTGTTCCGCCGTAACTCTGTCAGCGGTCGAATTGAATGCCTGACAAACAAATCAGCCGTTGAACTTAACAGCGAGCTTCATAAGAACAACTAATTCAGTTGCAGTTAGGACTGTCCAAATACATCAAGGCGGGTTCTTTAGACCCGCCTTTTCTGTTTTTGACTGTCAAAATACGCTGCCGGATTCTAAGCCGGACTGGTAGTTTTCATAAAAAATCCAGCCATCTTTTCGATCACTACAAACACCCGTATATGGCAAACCTTTAATACCCACTGCGTAGCCATTCATCGGGTTACAATAGACATCAATCCCCTTTTTATAGGCATCCATATAATCGCTTTGCGCAACCTTATCCTTTGCACCTAGCTTTTCCAGCTCCTCTACAGAGCGTTTCTGGTAGCCATGGGAGGCATCCCAGTTTCCCATTTCCGCCCATTCGGAATTATCAGCGAACGATCTCACTTCACTACTGACACAGCCGGTAAGCATTACCGCGGCCAGCAAAGATAACATCACAACTTTGTTCATGCTTATGTCTCCAACGGAAATTGCATAAATATCCTACAGCTTAAGCATTAATACGCATACGTGTTGATTTGAACAGTGGTCCGACTCATTTGATTCGTTGTTCTGAAATGGTGCGGGGGGAATCATTCAGTTCAAGGCGCGAGTTGCAGATGCTTGTGGGGCTACCATCAAAACGAGCAACGCTGAAATGGATGATTTCGACCAGTCAGAATGATCAAAGAATTAGTCTGATTGGTATTATTTCAGTACGGAGTAAATTTCAGATACAAAAAAGCCACCTCAAGGATGGCTTTTTTGTTAAAAGTGGCAGGGGCGGAGGGACTCGAACCCCCAACTTTCGGTTTTGGAGACCGACGCTCTACCAATTGAACTACGCCCCTACTGGTAAAACGTTATAAATAAGTGGCGGAGCGGACGGGACTCGAACCCGCGACCCCCGGCGTGACAGGCCGGTATTCTAACCAACTGAACTACCGCTCCACTCAATTTGAGTGCCAAACAAAGTCTTACTCTTTAATGCTTTGTTTAGAATATCTTGTGTTATGCAAGCAATAACCAAGATAGGCAAATAAAGCC